>CAYTDS010000006.1:0-23697 GCA_964436555.1 uncultured Flavobacteriaceae bacterium
AAATGGGTATTGACTAAGACCCAGCCCATAGCCATACGGGATATCATCAGTTTTTTAACCGGGGTAATCGCAAATAAAAACACCTATAATGATTCATTTGATATAGGAGGTCCAAGTGTATTGACCTATAAGGAAATGTTACACCAATACGCCAAAATAAGAGGTTTTAAAAACTGGATTCTTACTATTCCCGTTATGACGCCAAAATTATCCTCTTACTGGCTATATTTTGTCACTTCCACCTCCTACAAGCTAGCGATGAACCTTGTAGATAGTATGAAAATGGAAGTAGTTGCAAAAGACCAACGACTTCAAGATTTACTTGGAATAAAAACACATACCTATGCCCAAGCCATTGAAATGGCTTTTTTGAAAATTGAACAGAATCTGGTTGTTAGTAGTTGGAAAGACAGTATGGTGAGTGGACAAATGCAAAAAGACCTTCAAAAATATATTCAAGTTCCTAAATATGGAGTTCTCAAAGATGAGAAAAAAATGCCTGTGGAGGATAGTGAGCGTGTGTTACAAAATATTTGGAAAATTGGTGGTGAAAATGGCTGGTATTATGGTAATTGGCTTTGGAAAATAAGAGGATTTCTCGATAAAATTTTCGGAGGTGTTGGTTTGCGAAGAGGTCGAACTCATCCGGACAAAATTTACGCTGGAGATGCCCTTGACTTTTGGAGGGTTCTTTTGGCTGACAAGGAGAATAAACGTTTATTGTTATTCGCAGAAATGCGCTTACCCGGTGAAGCATGGCTAGAATTTAGGATTGATGAAAATAACGTTTTACATCAAACCGCCACTTTTAGACCCAGAGGACTAAAAGGCAGACTATACTGGTACACTATTGTTCCTTTCCACTATTTTATTTTTGGAGGGATGATTCAAAGTATTGCTAAATACTAAACAAAGCCTTACGATTCAATTTAGTTATATTGTCGGATTAAAACATGTAAACTATTGTTTAGGCAAAAAAACCTCTGCCATCATACATCGGGCACTGCCCCCTCCGCAGGTTTCAATGGTTTCTAAAGAACTGTGTACAATTTCACAATGCTTTTCTATTTGCTCAATTTGGGAAGCAGTAAGACAATTATAGGCTGCAGAACTCATGACTAAATAGCGCTTATTTTGGCCACCGCGTACCTGCAACATATTACCGGCAAAATGATGCATTTGTTGTTCTGTAATTCTTATAATTTCTTTGCTATCTTGTTTTAGATGATCTACTACGTTTTTTCGTTCTTTTTTGTCATCAATAGCATCCAAACAAATAACAGAAAAAGTTTCTGCAAGGCACATCATTACATTTGTATGGTATATAGGCAAACGTTTTCCTTCTACAGTTTGATAAGCGTTAAAAACAATTGGGGTATATTCAAAGTCTTCGCAAAACTCTATAAACAGATCTTCATCGGCCCTGCCAGACAATGCGCAATACGCCTTTTTATTTACTCTATCCAATAAAATACTTCCGGTTCCTTCTAAGAAGAATCCTTCTTCTTCTGCTGAGGTATAATCTACCACATGCTCAATTAGAAATCCTTCTTTTTCCAAAATTTCCAAAATATCTTCCCTGCGCTCCTTTCTTCGGTTTTCTGCAAACATGGGATAGAGTCCAACCGTGCCATCATCGTGAAAAGAAATCCAGTTATTGGGGAAAATTGAATCCGGGGTGTCTGGCTTTTTTGTATCTTCTACTACAATCACATGCACTCCTTTCTCTCTTAAAACAGCCACAAAAGTATCAAACTCCTTTTGTGCCAATAAATTAATTGCTTCATTCTTAAGATTAATATCTTCCTGAAAATAGTTATTTACTGCTGTCTGCTCATTCTTTCGAAAGTTTACAGGACGTATCATTAAAATGGTATTTGTGGTTTGCATCGTTTACCCTATTTAAAGTGGCTTCTCAGTGGAGACCATTGTTGTTAAAATTATATCAAATCTTTTATGATATCATAAAAAAATATCAACCTCTAACTAGAGGCAATGTACTACACCGCAATAACCCCTCTTGTTTGGAAATCTCCGCATAAGGAATTTCTTCTACAATAAAACCATTTTTTCTAAGCCAATTATTTAGGCGGGTAAAATTCATTTCAGAAACAACCACTTCAGGTGAAATAGAGAATACATTGCTATACATATGGTACATTTCTTCTTTTGTTATTTCAAAAATGTTCTCAGCACCAAAGTAATCTACAAGCCATTGATACTCCTCTTCTATTAAAAAACCATTTTTATGTAAAATAGCTTTATTTTTACCTACCGGTTGAAAACAGCAATCCAAGTGAAGAGCGTTCTCAGTGGCGGAGGTATTGGATTTTCGTAGCTCAAATGGTTTAACTATTTTATGGGGAAATAACTTCGCTAAATACTTTACAGCAACGCTATTGGTTCTGGCGGTTATATAATCCGGATAGTCGTCTCTTGAATAGGTCCCGACAAAGATATAGTCTTTCCATGGCATTACATCACCACCCTCTATATGTGCTTCCCGGGGCAATTGAATGATATTTTCAGGAGCAATGAGTTCTAAAACATGTTTTATGGCCTGAAGCTCCCGCTCCCTATCTGGCAAAATATTGGCCTTTATTAATTTATCTTCAATTACAAAGGCAATATCTCTAGAAAAAATCTGGTTGCAATCTTCTATAATCCTAGGGCGAAAAACCTGAACTCCATATTTCTTAAAGACCCGGGCAAAAGCATCCATTTCCTTTATCATATCCGTTTCTTTTGGATAAGTGCCCGCCAAGATATGTTCTAAGGATTTAGGATCGTAAGCTTCCTCTGGTTTTGGTACCGGGCCACAGCTTACTGCCGTCCCCAAAATTACCGATTTCAAAGGCGAAGTCTCATCTGTAATATTTAAAGTTAACATAAGTTTATTTTGGGCAAAGATAGCTATAGCAAATTTGTATAAAAAAACTGTCTTCTCCTAGAAAATAGAAAAAGACAGTTTTTTTAAAGTGAAAAATTTAGCGCTCGTCGACAGTAATAAAGGACCTAAGGTTGGCGCCTGTATAGACCTGTCTTGGCCTTCCGATAGGCTCATTTTTAAGTCTCATCTCTCTCCATTGAGCTATCCACCCTGGAAGTCTTCCCATTGCAAACATTACTGTAAACATTTCCGTTGGTATTCCCAATGCTCTGTAAATAATACCGGAATAAAAATCCACATTTGGATATAATTTCCTGTCTACGAAGTAGCTGTCTTCTAGAGCCTCTTTTGCCAAACCCTTGGCAATTTCCAAAATAGGGTCATCAATGCCCAAGTCTGCTAGTACTTCTTCAGCGGCTTTTTTGATGATTTTGGCTCTGGGATCAAAATTCTTATATACTCTATGACCAAAACCCATCAATCTAAACGGATCATCTTTGTCTTTAGCTTTAGCCATATACTTAGCAGTATCGCCTCCATCCTTTTCAATAGCCTCCAACATTTCTAAAACGGCCTGATTAGCACCACCATGTAAAGGTCCCCATAAAGCTGAAATCCCAGCTGAAAGCGAAGCAAATAATCCGGCATGAGAAGACCCAACCATACGCACTGTGGATGTTGAACAGTTTTGTTCATGATCTGCGTGCAGTATTAAGAGTTTGTCTAATGCGTCAATGACAATTTTATTTCTTTTATACTCCTGATTGGGCTTTTTAAACATCATCTTATGGATGTTCTCTACATATCCTAAAGAATCATCTCCATAATCTAAGGGAAGTCCTTTTCTTTTTCTCAACGTCCATGCCACTAAAACCGGAAACTTGGCCAATATGCGCACTATAGCCCAGTACATGTCTTTTTCTGATGACACATTTACTGACGACGGATTGAAAGCTATCAAAGCACTGGTTAGTGAAGAAAGAACACCCATAGGATGAGCCGATTTTGGAAACCCATCCAAAATTTTCTTCATTTCCTCATCTACCTCAGATTCGCCTTTGATATCACTATGAAATTTTTCTAGTTCTACCTTATTGGGTAATTCTCCAAAAATTAAAAGATAGGCAACTTCCAAGAAATTAGCCTTTTCAGCCAATTCCTCAATAGCATAACCACGATACCTTAAAATTCCAAGTTCACCATCTAAAAATGTTATAGCACTTTCACATGCACCTGTGTTTTTATAGCCAGGGTCCAAGGTAATCATGCCCGTCACTGCCCGAAGCGCTTTTATATCTATAGCTAGCTCTTCTTCTGTACCCTTTATAACAGGAAAATCATATTTTTTTCCTTCGTATTCTAATGTGGCTTTATCTGACATTTGTATTATTTTCTAATTATTTTCTATTCTGGTAAATTTATGAAAAACAAGGAAGGTTAACAATTTCTCTGTTTCATTTGTCGTATTATTAACACTGGTATTTTAACTTTTCTGCTTAGAATTAGAAGAAGAATGAATTGCATACAAATATTTATAATATTGGTCTACTGATTTTTCCCAAGTAAATCTCATTTTTTTGGCATTTGCTTGAATTTTTTTCCACTTTTCCTGATACTTTACAAAAGTATCTAACACCTCGCCAAAAACAGTTATCATGTTTTTAATCTTTTCATCATAAGTCTTTCCATCAAAACTAAATCCTGTTTTTAAATGCTCAACAGTATCCTTTAAACCCCCTGTATGATGCACAAAGCATGGATTTCCATTTCGCATTGCCAACATTTGACTAATTCCGCAAGGTTCAAACAAGCTAGGCATTACGTACAAATTTGATTCCAAATAAATGGAATCAATTACATCTTCAGACTGCCCGTTTATAAAGATAAAATTCTTTTGTGCGTAACTCATTTCCCTAAAAAGCTTTTCATAATCCGGATCCCCTGTACCCAATACCATATAGACTCCATTCACTTTTTCAAGACGCTGAAGCATGGAGCGCAGTACGTCCGGCGAGCGTTTAAAAAAGTAAAATTTCTGTTCTGTTAATCTGGCGACACTGGAGCAAATAAAGCTTGGAGGTTCTGATAGGAACTTCACAACCTTTTCTCCAGTGTGTGCTAAAAAGTCTGCCTTATATTTTTTAGATTCTTCCTGAAGCCACTGAAATATGGCCTTTATAATATTTGCGTGAATATTGTCTTCCTTGGCAATCCTAATGTTGCTATAATTGCTTCCGTTCAGTATCCCAAATAAACGACCCTCATTATTCGCCTTTTGAAGATCTTTTTCCAGACTTTCGCCTCCAATGAATTCCGGCGGAGAACTGGGCAAGAGAACGTCTTCCTTATAAGAGGGAGACACGGTATGTACCGCATCCGCAAAGCGAATACCTACTGCCATAAGGTTGATACAGTCTTCATATCTGTAATCCATCAAATTCTTATAATCCAACTTAATGTCAGGAAACCAATTTTGTATGGAAGAATAATTTTCATGAAATGGACGTATTCCCTGAATGGCCAAATTATGAATGCTATAAACAAAGCGTATCTCTTTAAGAATTGTGTAAGAGGGGTGATAGGCACGTAAAAACAAGACTAGACTAGTATGCCAATCATGAAGATGTACTACATCCAAGGTTCCGAAAGCCCCTCTCTTAATTGCCTCTGCAACCGCGGTACAGAAAATAATATATTTTATGGCATCAGTGTAAAATGGTTCCGTGGGGTCATTGTGATAAATATGAGCTATTTCACCTGCTTCAATTTCGGGATGATGAATAACATAATGATATAAATTGGGATATTCCTTTTTCGGAATAACTTCATAAAGTTCAGCGGTATAACTTAACCCTCTGAGTTTGAAATTAAGAAGTATCTTTAAAGTGCCGTTTTGATGTAATCTGGAATAGGAAGGTGTAATTGTATGAGCCTTATCTCCGCGTTCTGATATTTGGCGGGGAACATCTCGAACCACATCACCCATTCCGCCGGCTTTACATTTTGGAATAGCATCATTTTCTGCAGCAACAAAAAGAAAATTAATCATATGTATTAACCTTTTACTTCAATTATTTAGATATTGGCTTAAGTTATAGAAACTTTATCAGCACTCCAAAAAAAAACCTTTCTGTTACTGCAGAAAGGCTCTTTATAATTTACTTTGAAAACTATTTTATTTTAAAAGCATTTTGCTGAGGGTAATACGCTGTATCTCCCAATTCTTCCTCTATCCTAAGCAATTGATTATACTTAGCCATACGATCCGATCTAGAAGCAGAACCTGTTTTAATTTGTCCGGTATTTAAAGCTACCGCTAAATCTGCAATAGTATTGTCCTCTGTTTCTCCGGAACGATGCGACATTACCGAGGTGTAACCTGCATTTTTTGCCATATTGACTGCTGCAATTGTTTCTGTTAAGGTCCCAATCTGATTTACTTTGATAAGTATGGAATTGGCAATCCCATTTTTAATACCCTTGGATAAGCGTTCAACATTGGTTACAAATAAATCATCACCTACTAATTGAACCTTATCCCCGATCTTTTCTGTGAGCAATTTCCATCCTTCCCAATCATTTTCATCCATGCCGTCTTCTATAGAAATAATAGGGTATGCAGCACTTAAATCGGCTAGATACTGAGCCTGCTCTGCGGACGTGCGTACCGCTCCCTTATCCCCTTCAAACTTGGTATAATCATATTTTCCATTTACATAAAATTCCGCAGCAGCACAATCCAGAGCAATCATTACATCATCTCCTAACTTATACCCTGCCTTTGACACTGCTTTTCCTATAGTATCTAATGCATCTTCAGTTCCATCTAATGTCGGTGCAAATCCCCCTTCATCCCCTACAGCTGTACTAAGTCCTCTATCATGTAATACCTTTTTAAGGTTATGGAATATTTCCGTTCCCATTTGCATGGCGTGAGAAAAACTCTTTGCCTTAACAGGCATAACCATAAACTCCTGAAAAGCGATAGGAGCATCTGAATGCGAACCACCATTAATTATATTCATCATGGGAACCGGTAACGTATTTGCACTTACACCTCCTACATAACGGTATAAGGGTATTCCCAATTCGTTGGCAGCAGCCTTGGCAACAGCCAAAGAAACCCCAAGTATAGCATTTGCTCCTAATTTTGATTTATTTGGTGTGCCATCTAAATCAATCATAGTTTGATCAATAAGATTTTGTTCAAAAACAGATAACCCTATTATTTCCTCTGCAATATCTATATTCACATGCTTTACCGCTTGAGTAACTCCCTTGCCCATAAATGCTTTTCCCCCATCTCGAAGTTCCACAGCCTCGTGTTCTCCTGTTGACGCTCCGGAAGGTACGGCTGCCCTCCCTAAAACTCCATTCTCCGTTACTACATCAACTTCTACAGTGGGATTACCTCTTGAATCTAAAATTTGTCTTGCATGAATGCTTAAGATGATACTCATATGATTTTCTTTTAATTATATACTATTTCTGGTGTTGTTACAAAGATATAAAAGCACAGCCGTATAGCTCGTGTTTATGCCCCGTTATTGATTAAAAAATAACACATTGTTAAACTAATATGTTTTAGATGGATGCGGATTCAATCATTTCAAAAAATTGATCAAAAAGATATTCCGCATCGTGTGGCCCCGGGCTGGCTTCCGGATGATATTGAACTGAGAACACTTTTTTATTCTTCATTCGTATACCTGCCACGGTATTATCATTTAAATGAATATGAGTAATTTCTAATTCCTTATGTGCTTCGGTTTCCGAACGATTAATTGCAAATCCGTGGTTTTGTGAAGTTATTTCTCCTTTACCGGTGAGCAGGTTCATTACAGGATGGTTTATCCCTCTATGTCCATTATGCATTTTATAGGTAGAAACTCCATTTGCAAGTGCTATCACCTGATGTCCAAGACAAATTCCAAATAACGGACTATTACTTGCTATTATATCTTTTGCTGTTTCAATAGCTTCTACCAAAGGTTCAGGATCTCCTGGTCCGTTAGAGATGAAAAAGCCGTCCGGATTCCACTTTTTCATCTCATCCAAAGAAGCATTATAAGGAAAAACCTTAATATAAGCATCTCTTTTAGCTAAGTTCTTAAGTATATTTTTTTTGATTCCAATATCCAATGCAGCAATTTTATATTTGGCTTTCTCATCTCCAAAGAAATAGGCTTCCTTAGTAGATACCTTAGAGGATAGTTCCAATCCTACCATACTGGGAACCTCTTTTAGTCTGTCTTTTAGACTGTCAATTGCATCTACTTCCGTGGAGATAACAGCATTCATAGCTCCATTATCTCTAATGTAAGCTACTAAGGCTCTTGTATCTACGTCTGAAATGGCAAAAAGATTATTGTTGTCCAAAAAGTCCTTCAAACTCAAATCGGAGTTGGGTCTTGAATATTCATAACTGAAATTCTTGCATATCAATCCGGCAATTTTGATGCTATCCGATTCAACTTCGTCAACATGGGTTCCGTAATTACCAATATGCGCATTGGTAGTAACCATTAATTGACCAAAATAAGAGGGGTCTGTGAATATTTCCTGATAACCCGTCATTCCGGTATTAAAGCAAACTTCACCAAAGGCAGTACCTTCTTTGTCGCCAACAGCTTTTCCGTAAAAAATAGTTCCATCGGCTAGTAGGATCAATGCTTTTCTTCTAGTTTGATATTTCATTTAGGTTCTAAAAATTAATGTTTAACAAAATAACATAAAAAAAGGATAAGCTTTGAGGCTTATCCTTTTACAAATATTCTTAAAATTAAAATTCATTCTAAGCTTCTGCTTCATCAGATTTTGCTTCAGGAGTGTTAGCTTCTGCAGTTTTAATTTCTTCCTTTGGTGTTTCAGCCTCAGTATCTGCCGCTGGCTGAACATCATCCGTTTTCTTTGCTCTACTTCTTCTGGTTGTCTTTTGCTTTTGAGGTTTGCTAGCATTGTAGGTTTCATTAAAATCTACCAGCTCTATCAGTGCCATATCTGCATTATCCCCAAGACGATTACCCAATTTAATGATTCTGGTATACCCTCCTGCTCTTTGACCTACTTTTTCAGAGACCTGACTAAATAATTCGGTCACTGCGTACTTATCTCTTAGGTTTCTGAAAACAATACGTCTGTTATGCGTTCCTTTGTCAGCGGATACATTGTTCTCTGCTTTAGATTTAGTAATCAAAGGTTCTATAAACTGTTTTAAGGCTTTTGCCTTTGCAACAGTTGTATTAATTCTCTTGTGCTCTATTAAGGAACAGGCCATGTTTGCCAACATTGCTTTTCTGTGGGCGGCGGTTCTTCCTAAATGATTAACTTTCTTACCGTGTCTCATTGTTATTTGCTATGTATTTCTGTAACTAAAAAAGGCTTTGCCCGTTTTGATAAGAAATATGTATTAATCTTTATCTAATTTATATTTTGACAAATCCATTCCAAAACTTAGTCCTTTGTTGATGACTAATTCCTCTAACTCTGTTAAGGATTTTTTTCCGAAGTTTCTAAACTTCATTAAATCATTCTTGTTAAAAGAAACTAGATCTCCTAAGGTATCAACTTCAGCTGCCTTAAGACAGTTCAATGCACGCACAGACAAATCCATATCTACCAATTTGGTTTTCAGCAATTGCCTCATATGCAAAGACTCTTCATCATAGGTCTCTGTCTGAGCAATCTCATCTGCCTCCAGAGTAATGCGCTCATCTGAAAACAACATGAAATGGTGAATAAGAACTTTTGCTGCCTCTGTTAAAGCCTCCTTTGGATGTATAGAACCATCAGTAACAATTTCAAAAACCAGCTTTTCATAATCTGTCTTTTGCTCAACCCTAAAGTTTTCAATACTGTATTTTACGTTCTTTATAGGCGTAAATATAGAATCGATTGCTATGGTACCAATTGGAGAATTGGACTTTTTGTTCTCCTCAGCTGGCACATAACCCCTTCCCTTATCTATAACCACTTCTAGATTGATGCTCACCTTTGGATCCATGTTGCAGATTACCAAATCTGGATTTAACACTTGATAACCAGATATGAATTTTTGAAAATCACCGGCCATTAATTGTGTTTTACCGCTTACGGAGATAGAAACAGTTTCGCTTTCTACATCATCAATTTGTCTTTTAAAGCGAACTTGCTTTAGGTTCAAAATAATCTCTGTTACGTCTTCTACGACTCCGGAAATTACAGAAAATTCATGCTCTACTTTATCAATTCTTACCGAAGTAATTGCAAAACCTTCAAGCGAAGAAAGGAGAACCCTTCTTAACGCGTTACCAACAGTCAATCCATAACCAGGTTCCAAAGGGCGGAATTCAAACTTCCCTTCAAAATCTGAAGAATCAATCATTATAACTTTATCGGGTTTTTGAAAATTTAATAATGCCATAATTGGATCTGTGTTGATTTATTTAGAGTATAACTCGACGATTAATTGTTCCTTGATGTTTTCAGGAATCTGAATTCTTTCAGGAACGTTTACAAAAGTTCCTTCTTTTTTTTCTGTGTTCCAAGTAATCCACTCATAAACAGTACTGCTACTGGCGAGGGCATCTTGTATTGCCTGTAAAGATTTTGATTTTTCTCTAACCCCTACCACATCACCGGGTTTTAAGGTATATGACGGGATGTTTACCAACTCCCCGTTGACCGTTATATGCCTATGAGAAACTAATTGCCTTGCACCACTTCTAGAATTAGAAATTCCCATTCGGTACACCACGTTATCTAGTCTTGCTTCACATAACTGAAGCAATACCTCTCCGGTAACCCCTTTACTTCTATTGGCTTTTGCAAATATGTTTCGAAACTGACGTTCCAAAATACCATAGGTATATTTTGCTTTTTGTTTTTCCAATAACTGAATTGCATATTCAGATTGTTTTCCACGGCGTCTGTTTTGCCCGTGTTGTCCTGGAGGATAATTTCTTTTGTCAAAAGACTTATCTTCTCCAAAAATCGCCTCTCCAAATTTGCGCGCGATTTTAGTTTTTGGTCCTGTATATCTTGCCATCTTATTTAAATTTGGAATCGAGATTATGAATTAAGGCTTTCTCCTTCGATAATCGTAACTACAATTCCTTTAAAATATTTACCCTTTTGGGCTTATTGTTACTATTAATTAAACTCTTCTTCTTTTTGGAGGTCTGCACCCGTTGTGAGGCATTGGAGTAACATCAATAATTTCTGTTACCTCTATACCTGAATTATGTATGGATCTTATTGCAGATTCTCTGCCATTACCTGGCCCTTTAACATAAACCTTTACCTTTCTCAATCCTGCCTCATGAGCCACTTTGGCACAATCCTCAGAAGCGATTTGAGCTGCGTAAGGGGTATTTTTCTTAGATCCCCTGAATCCCATTTTGCCGGCTGAAGACCACGAGATTACATCACCCTTCTTGTTGGTTAAAGAAATTATAATGTTGTTAAAGGAAGCCGTTACATGAGCCTCTCCAACAGAATCAACAATAACCTTGCGTTTCTTAGTTACTTTAGTATTTGTCTTTGCCATATTCTTTAGTATTTAGTAATTAGTATGATGAGTAGTTAGTATATTTTATAGAACTTATAATGTCTATCCACCGCATACTATTCACTCTGTACTTGATACTAGTTATTATTTAGTCGCTTTTTTCTTGTTAGCCACCGTTTTCCTTTTTCCCTTACGAGTTCTAGAATTATTCTTGGTACGCTGTCCTCTTAAAGGCAATCCTGATCTATGACGTATACCTCTGTAACAGCCAATATCCATCAAACGCTTAATATTTAACTGCGTTTCTGAACGTAATTCTCCTTCAATTTTAAACGCCGAAACAGCATCTCTAATCCGACCTATTTCATCATCGTTCCAGTCAGATACCTTGGTATCCTCACTTACCTGAGCACGTTCTAAAATTTCTTGAGCTCTACTTTTACCTATACCGAAAATATAGGTAAGGGCTATTACGCCTCTTTTTTGTTTTGGTATATCTACACCTGCAATTCTTGCCATAATTACCCTTGTCTTTGTTTAAATCTAGGATTCTTTTTATTAATTACGTACAACCTGCCCTTTCTGCGAACAATTTTGCAGTCGGCACTTCTCTTCTTAATTGATGCTCTAACTTTCATCCTATTTACTTAATATCTATATGTAATTCTTGCTTTGCTTAAATCATACGGGCTCATCTCCAACTTCACCTTATCTCCCGGAAGCAACTTAATATAATGCATCCGCATTTTCCCTGAGATGTGAGCAGTGACTACATGCCCGTTTTCTAGTTCTACACGAAACATGGCATTTGACAATGCCTCAATGATGCTCCCATCTTGCTCTATTGCCGACTGTTTAGCCATTATGCTACCTTTCTATTTTTTCCAGTCTTCATAAGTCCATCATAATGCCTGTTCAACAAATAAGAGTTAACCTGTTGTACAGTATCAATAGCGACACCAACCATAATCAATAAGGAAGTTCCTCCATAAAATAAGGCCCATCCTGCCTGTACATCCATCAACTTAACCACTATTGCCGGCAGTACAGCCAAAAGCGCTAGAAAAACCGATCCCGGTAAAGTTATTAAAGACATAATCTTATCTAAAAAATCACCCGTTTCTTTCCCTGGTCTAATTCCAGGAATGAATCCACCACTTCTTTTTAAATCATCCGCCATTTTGTTGGTCGGCACTGTTATTGCTGTGTAAAAATATGTGAAAATGATAATTAATAGTGCAAACAGTATATTGTAGGCCAAACCAAAAATATCCTGAAACTGAACTTCCATCCACTGTCCAACAGCTGTATTATTAAAGGTTTTTCCTAATAATCCCGGAGCGAACATTATTGCCTGAGCAAAAATTATGGGCATAACACCAGATGCATTTAACTTCAATGGTATGTACTGTCTGGATCCCATAATATTCTTTTCATACCCACCAGATGCAGTTCTTCTTGCATATTGTACAGGTATTTGCCGTGTAGCCATTACCAAGAGTACACTTAATAAAATAACAACAAACCAAAGAATTACCTCTATTAACATAAACATTAATCCACCTGTGTTATTTGATGTTCTGGAGATGAACTCTTGAACAAAGGATTGAGGTAGTGTTGCAATAATACCTATCATAATCAGTAATGATATTCCATTACCAATTCCTTTATCAGAAATTTTTTCACCCAACCACATTGCAAAAACACAACCGGCTACTAGTATTACTACCGAAGGAACAATAAAATCCAATCCTTTTCCAATTACAAATGCGCTATCAGGCACACCTAAAGCGCCTAGGCTGTAAAGGTATGCCGGTGCCTGTACAATACAGATACCTATGGTTAACCACCTAGTAATTTGGTTTATAGTTTTTCTTCCGCTTTCACCTTCTTTTTGTAACTTCTGAAGATAAGGAATTGCTATCCCCATTAACTGCACCACAATGGAGGCAGATATATATGGCATAATTCCCAGAGCAAAAACAGAGGCATTCGCAAAAGCTCCACCTGTAAAGGCATTTAAAATTCCTAAAATGCCGCTATCAGTGTTAGAAGATAATTCAGCTAATTGAGTTGTATCAATACCTGGTAAAACTATTTGAGCCCCAAAACGGTATACCAACAACAAACCAAGCGTAATGACTATTCTAGTCCTAAGCTCTTCAATCTTCCAAATATTTGATAATGTCTCGAAAAAATTCTTCATAATATGCGTTGCTTATAAACTTATGGCCTCACCACCAGCCTTTTCAATGGCTTGCTTGGCGCTGGCTGTAAATTTATGTACAGCAATTTTAAGTGGAGCTTTGAGCTCCCCATCTCCTAAAATTTTTACTAAATCGTTTTTATGGGCCAATCTGTTTTCTACAAGAACATCTAAGGTAACAACATCTTTAATAGCTCCCGTTTCTACCAACTCTTGAAGTTTTTTCAAGTTAATGCCCTGATAATCCTTTCTGTTAATATTGGTAAAACCAAACTTTGGCACACGTCTCTGCAATGGCATTTGGCCACCTTCGAAACCTATTTTCTTGGAGTATCCTGATCTTGACTTGGCTCCTTTATGTCCTCTTGTAGCGGTCCCACCTTTACCGGATCCTTGCCCTCTTCCGACAACTTTTCCTGCTCTGTGAATAGAACCCTCTTGGGGTTTTAAATTGCTTAAATTCATTACACTTTATATTATATTAAGCCTCTTCTATAGAAACTAAGTGTTTAACTTTATTTATCATACCAACAATACTTGACGTATTGTCGTGCTCCACTTCCTGTCCAATTCCTCTCAAACCAAGCGCCTCAAGGGTTCTCTTTTGATTCTGCGGCTTTTTAATACTGCTTTTTACCTGTTTTACCTTAATCTTTCCCATGATATCTTTGATTTATCCTTTGAAAACTTTTTCCAAAGAAATGTTTCTTTGATTAGCAACAGTTTTAGCATCTCTCAATTGTAGAAGTGCATCGAAAGTAGCTTTTACCACATTGTGTGGGTTAGAAGATCCTTGAGATTTGGAAAGTACATCATGTACTCCAACAGCCTCTAACACCGCTCTTACGGCACCACCAGCAATAACTCCTGTACCATGAGAAGCCGGTTGAATATATACTCTTGCCCCACCAAACTTACCTTTTTGCTCATGCGGAAGAGTAGCCTTATTTAAAGGTATTCTAATTAAATTTTTCTTAGCATCTTCAATGGCCTTTGCAATTGCGGTTGCCACTTCTTTGGATTTTCCCAAACCATGACCTACTACTCCGTTCTCATCCCCAACCACAACAATAGCCGAAAAACCGAATGCTCTACCACCTTTAGTCACCTTAGTAACTCTTTGAACGCCAACTAAGCGGTCTTTTAACTCCAGTCCACCTGGTTTTACAGTTTCTACGTTTTTATATTTTTGGTACATATTATCTTTAGAATTTAAGTCCGGCTTCCCTTGCGCCTTCCGCTAGTGATTTTATTCTTCCGTGATACAGATTGCCTCCTCTATCAAAAGAAACCAATTCTATACCCAATTTTTGCGCCTTCTCAGCTATTGCTTTACCCACTAAATTTGCCAGTTCGGTCTTGGTACCCTTCTCAGCACTCAATGCTTTGTCTCTAGATGACACTGCAACTAAAGTTTCTCCTTTGCTGTCATCAATTAACTGTGCATAAATTTCCTTGTTACTTCTGAAAACTGCTAATCGCGGTCTTTCGGAGGTCCCGAAGGAAACCTTTCTAATTCTTCTTCTAATGCGTTGTCGTCTCTCCAACTTCGATAATCCCATAATGCTACTTATTAAGCTGATTTACCTGCTTTTCTTCTTAATTGTTCACCAACAAACTTGATTCCTTTTCCTTTGTAAGGTTCCGGTTTACGGAAAGACCTAATCTTTGCTGCTATATGACCAACCAATTGCTTGTCATGCGATCTTAGCTTTATGATTGGGTTTTTACCTTTTTCCGCAACTGTCTCAACTTTTACCTCCGGAGCCAAGTCGAATATAATATTGTGTGAAAATCCTAGGGCAAGGTCTAATTTTTGACCCTCACTAGTGGCGCGATAACCAACACCCACCAGTTCCAGTTCTTTTACCCAACCTACAGAAACACCTTGAATCATATTATAAATCAAAGATCTGTAAAGACCATGTTTTGCCTTTTCCTCTTTGGTATCAGATGGTCTTGTAACAAAAACCTGCCCATCTTCTACCTTTACAGAAGATCCTGAATATTCCTGAGTAAGTTCACCCAATTTACCTTTTACAGTAATAATGTTTTCCTTTACATCTATACTTACCCCGTCTGGTATCGCTATCGGATTATTACCTGTCCTAGACATACTTTCTAACTCTTTTTAAACTATTAATAAACGTAACACAAAACTTCACCACCAACATTTTCGCTTTTGGCTTGTTTACCTGTCATTACCCCATGAGAGGTAGAAACTATTGCAACTCCCAGTCCATTTAACACTCGAGGTAATTCGTTGGAATTCACATATTTTCTTAAACCGGGTGTACTTACCCTTCTAATTTTTTTGATGACAGGCTCTTTTGTTGCCTTATCATATTTCAGGGCTATTTTAATAGTACCCTGCACTGCATCTTCCTCAAATTTATAACTCAAAATATAGCCTTGATCAAACAATATTTTGGTTATTTCTTTTTTTAGATTGGAAGCTGGAATTTCAACTACCCGATGACCCGCTCTGCTTGCGTTTCTGATTCTTGTTAAATAATCTGCTATAGGATCTGTAAACATTTCTTTTACCTTTTAAAGTGTATTACCAACTTGCTTTTGTAACTCCCGGAATTAATCCATTATTTGCCATTTCCCTGAACAATACCCTAGAAATTCCAAAAGTTCTCATGTACCCCCTTGGTCTACCGGTAAGTTTACATCTATTATGCATACGAATTGGAGAAGCATTTTTAGGCAATTTTTGCAAACCTTCGTAATCTCCTGCTTCCTTTAATGCTTTTCGCTTTTCTGCATATTTAGCTACAGTCTTTGCCCTTTTTACTTCTCGGGCTTTCATTGATTCTTTAGCCATACTATTTCTTATTAAAAGGTAATCCCAATTCGGTTAATAATGATTTTGCTTCCTTATCTGTACTAGCAGAAGTAACAAACGTTATATCCATTCCGTTTATCCTATTGATTTTATCAATATTAATTTCCGGAAAAATTATCTGTTCTGTAACTCCCAAGTTATAGTTTCCTCTACCATCAAAACCGGTAGATCGTATCCCTTGAAAATCCCTTACCCGAGGCAAAGCAGTAGTAACCAACCTATCCAAAAACTCATACATGCGCTCTCCTCGTAAGGTCACTTTTGCACCTATTGGCATTGCCTTACGCAATTTAAAAGTGGCAACGTCTTTCTTAGATAAAGTAGCGACAGCTTTCTGACCTGTAATTCTTGTCATTTCGTCTACAGCGTGGTCAATTAGTTTTTTGTCCGCAACCGCAGCGCCAACCCCTCGGCTCACTACTATTTTCTCTAGCTTGGGAACCTGCATAATATTCTTATACCCAAATTCCTCCTTTAGGGCTAATACCACGCGCTCTTTATATTCTTTTTTTAATCTTGGAATGTAAGCCATAACTAAATTACTTCATTAGATTTTTTTGAAACCCGCACTTTCTTTCCGTCCCTAACCTCAAAACCAACCCTTGTTGCATTTCCGGTTTTAGCATCAATCAATGAAAGATTGGAAATGTGAACAGGAGCTTCTTTTTTAGTGATTCCGCCTTGAGGATTTTTTGCACTTGGTTTTTCATGCTTTGACACCAAATTTGCTCCCTCAATAATCGCCTTATTCTTCTCCTTGTCAACGCGCAAGACTTTACCCTCCACACCTTTATGGTCTCCGGTAATGATTCTTACAGTATCACCCACTTTTATTTTTAACTTTGTCATCTTCACTATATATTAAAGAACCTCCGGGGCTAATGATACAATTTTCATGAATTGCTTATCTCGCAATTCCCGCGCAACGGGTCCAAAAACCCTTGTTCCACGCATTTCTCCGGCAGGATTTAAAAGCACACAGGCATTATCATCAAAACGGATATAAGAGCCGTCCGGTCTTCTTACTTCCTTTGTAGTTCTTACAACGACTGCTGTGGATACCGCACCTTTTTTAATTGCTCCATTTGGAGTAGCCTCTTTAACTGCCACTACAATTTTATCTCCAACAGAGGCATATCTTCTCTTGGTGCCACCTAGTACACGGATAGTCAAAACTTCTTTTGCCCCAGTGTTGTCTGCTACTTTTAATCTAGATTCTTGCTGTAACATAATTATTTAGCTCTTTCAAGTATTTCCACTAATCTCCAACACTTGGTTTTACTTAATGGACGAGTCTCCATTATCTTAACAGTATCTCCAATGTTACAATCGTTCTTTTCATCGTGCGCAACATATTTTTTTGTTTTCAACACGAACTTACCGTACATAGGGTGCTTTACTCGCTTTACCTCTGAAACAACAATGGATTTCTCCATTTTGCTACTGGTAACAACCCCTATTCTCTCTTTTCTTAAATTTCTTTTTTCCATAAAGCAGAACCAATTACTGGTTTTCCCTTTTTGTTAATTCAGTTGCTAATCTTGCTACCGTTCTTCTTACTTTTCTAATCTGAAGAGGATTCTCTAATGGGGTTACAAAGTGGGCCATTTTTAAATCCGCATTTTGTTTTTTCAATTCGGTCAACTTTTCCTTTAACCCTTCTATTGATAATTCTCTAATTTCTGATTGTTTCATGACTTCTTCGATTAAAAATTAAGCTGAATAATCTCTGGCAACAATAAACTTTGTTTTTACAGGTAACTTCTGTGCTGCAAGTCGTAAAGCTTCTTTTGCAATATCCATAGATACTCCCGCAACTTCGAACATTATTCTTCCCGGAAGAACCACAGCTACAAAATACTCTGGTGCTCCTTTACCCTTACCCATACGCACCTCAAGAGGTTTCTTAGTGATGGGTTTATCCGGAAATATTTTGATCCACAATTGACCTTCTCTTTTCATAAATCGAGTTGCGGCTATACGCGCAGCTTCTATTTGGCGAGAAGTTATAAAACTAGTCTCCATAGATTTTATACCAAACATTCCATTTGAAAGCTGATGTCCTCTTCCGGAAATCCCTTTCATCCGGCCCTTCTGCATTTTACGGAACTTGGTTCTTTTTGGCTGTAACATTTTTTACTTCTTTAAAAAATTACTTTCTTCGACGTGGTTTCTTTGCTCCTCCTTCTTGCTTGGATGGCTTTCCGGGACCTGTTCCGGTTCCGGTAGCTCCTTGAGTTTTTGTCATTCCTACTAGTGGTGAAAGTTCTCTTTTACCATAAACTTCACCTTTCATGATCCAAACCTTAATACCAAGCTTTCCGTAAGTAGTTTGAGCCTCATCTAAGGCATAATCAATATCTGCTCTAAAAGTAGATAACGGAATTCTACCTTCTTTGAACGATTCTGAACGAGCCATTTCCGCACCGTTCAAACGTCCGGATATCATTACTTTTATTCCTTCGGCATTCATGCGTATTGCAGCGGCTATTGCCATTTTAATCGCACGTCTATACGATATTCTGCTTTCAATTTGACGAGCAATACTTGCTGCAACCAAATTTGCATCAATCTCAGGCCTTTTAATTTCATAGATGTTAATCTGAACTTCTTTGTCTGTAATTTTTTTAAGCTCCTCTTTTAACTTGTCTACTTCCTGACCGCCTTTTCCGATAATAATCCCCGGTCTGGCAGTAGTAATAGTAACGGTTACTAACTTAAGAGTACGCTCTATAATTACTCTAGACACACTGGCTTTTGCCAAACGCGCATGAACATACTTTCTGATTTTATCGTCTTCAGCAAGCTTATCACCATAATCTTTTCCACCATACCAATTGGATTCCCATCCTCTAATGATACCTAGGCGATTGCCGATTGGATTTGTTTTTTGTCCCATACTCTATCCTCTAGCTTTGTGTGTTATTGTTTGCTTCCAAAACCAATGTTACGTGGTTGGAGCGTTTTCTAATTCTGTGTGCTCTTCCTTGTGGCGCAGGTCTTAATCTCTTTAACATGGCTCCACCATCAACACGTATCTCTTTTACAAAAAGATCTGCTTCTTCAATATTCGCCTCTTCATTCTTTGATTGCCAATTTGCAATTGCAGATAACAATAGCTTCTCCAATTTTCTTGAAGCTTCTTTCTGATTAAACTTCAGAATAGCAAGTGCTTTTTCAACTCGAACGCCTCTTACTAAATCAGCCACTAAACGCATCTTTCGAGGCGATGTTGGACAATTATTAAGCTTTGCAAATGCTGTCTGTTGCTTTTCTGCCTTTATTCTTTCGGCCATTTGTCTTTTTCGAACTCCCATAGCGTACTTACTTTTTTCCTTTATTTTTAGCGCCTGCATGACCTCTGAAAGATCGTGTAGGTGAGAATTCTCCTAATTTGTGACCTACCATATTCTCAGTTACATAAACTGGAACAAATTGTTTACCATTATGAACAGCTATGGTCTGACCTACAAAATCCGGAGTTATTGTAGAAGCTCTTGACCAGGTCTTAATTACCGTTTTCTTTCCCGCTTCAACGTTATTCTGAATTTTTTTATCCAAGCTAAGTTGAACAAAAGGTCCTTTCTTTAGTGAACGTGCCATTTCTTTCTACTTTTATTTCTTTCTACGTTCTATAATATACTTATTCGTATCCTTAGTCTTTGACCGGGTTCTGTAACCTTTAGCAGGAATACCTTTTCTAGATCTTGGATGCCCACCTGAAGCCCTACCTTCACCACCTCCCATGGGGTGATCAACTGGGTTCATAGCAACAGGTCTTGTTCTTGGCCTTCTACCTAACCATCTACTTCTACCAGCTTTACCTGACACTATTAATTGGTGGTCAGAGTTAGATACCGCACCAATAGTAGCTAAGCAACCGGCAAGAATTAATCTTGTTTCTCCTGATGGAAGTTTAATTGTAACAAATTTGCCATCCTTAGCCATTAACTGAGCAAAGGTTCCTGCACTTCTTGCCATTACAGCACCTTGACCGGGTCGAAGCTCAATACAAGAAATAATAGTTCCCAAAGGTATCTCACTTAAAGGAAGTGCATTCCCAATTTCAGGAGCAGTATTTGATCCAGATGAAATCTGTTGATCTACTTCAAGTCCGTTTTGAGCAATAACATAGCGCTTCTCTCCGTCTGAATAATTGAGTAAGGCAATAAATGCTGTTCTATTTGGATCATATTGAATAGATTCTACTGTAGCAACAACACCTTGTTTGTCTCTCTTAAAATCTACAACACGATACTTTCTTTTATGTCCACCACCTTTTTGGCGAATGGTCATCTTTCCATGACTGTTTCTTCCTCCGGACTTTTTTAACGGAGCAAGTAAACTTTTCTCCGGCTTATCAGCAGTAATGGCGTCAAACCCATTTACTACTCTAAAACGCTGTCCAGGAGTTACTGGTTTTAATTTTCTAACTGACATTTCTTGTCTTTATAGATTACTGTAAAAATCAATTATATCTCCTTCTGCAATATCAACAATTGCCTTTTTATAGGCGTTTGTCTTTCCATGCTGCACCCCTGTTTTGGTATATCTAGACTTTCTAGAAGGTCCATAATTCATGGTTCTAACATTTTTTACAGACACTCCGTAGGTAGCTTCTACAGCCTCCTTAATTTGAATTTTGTTCGCCTTAGGCTCAACAATGAAACCATACCGGTTGTGCAATTCGCTATCAGCAGTCATTTTTTCCGTAATAATTGGCTTTACTAACACACTCATTGTTTCACTATTTAGTTAAGTTCAATTCTAATCCTTCCAAAGAACCCTCTAGAAGCACAATATTATTTGCATTTAATATTTTGTAAGTGCTTAATTCTGAGCTAGTTATAACCTCGGAACGCTCTAAATTGCGTGATGCCAAATATACACTATTATTTGAACCTCCCAACACAAATAAAGATTTTTTATTCTCCAATCCTAAAGACTTTAAAACTTGAATAAAATCTTTAGTTTTTGGTGTCTCAAAATTGAAATCTTCTATCACCAAAATGGAGTTTTCTTTTGATTTTATACTCAAAGCTGATTTTCTTGCTAACCGCTTTAAATTCTTATTTAATTTCTGTGTGTAATCCTTAGGTCTTGGTCCAAAAATTCTTCCGCCACCTCTAAAAACCGGAGATTTAATACTTCCTGCACGCGCAGTACCGGTTCCTTTTTGCTTTTTAATCTTTCTTGTACTCCCGGCTATTTCTGCACGTTCTTTGGATTTGTGATTTCCTTGTCTTTGGTGAGCCAAATATTGCTTTACATCTAAATATACCGCATGCTTGTTAGGCTCTATACCGAAAACGCTATCTGAAAGATCTACCTTTCTTCCCGTTTCTTTTCCTTTAATATCTAAAACTGCTACCTTCATTACTTCTCAATAGTTACGTAAGCGTTTTTATGACCAGGAATACAACCTTTTATAACCAACAGGTTTTTCTCTGGAACTATTTTAACAATTTTAAGGTTTTGAACAGTAACTCTGTCTCCACCCATTCTTCCGGCCATTCTCATTCCCTTGAATACTTTAGAGGGGTAAGAAGATGCTCCAACAGATCCGGGGGCTCTTAACCTATTATGCTGACCGTGTGTTGACTGTCCAACACCTGCAAAACCGTGTCTTTTAACTACACCTTGAAAACCCTTTCCTTTGGAGGTTCCAATTACATCAACAAATTCACCCTCAATAAAGTGGTCAACACCTATAGTATCTCCCAATTTAAAACTTCCTTCGAAACCTTGAAATTCTATGACTTTCTTCTTGGGAGAAACACCTGCTTTTTTAAAATGACCTGTTTCGGCCTTATTTGCACGTTTTTCTGCCTTGTCATCGAAACCAAGCTGAAGGGCACTATACCCGTCTACCTCTTCGGTTCTGACTTGGGTAACTACACATGGTCCGGCTTCAACAACGGTACACGGAATGTTCTTTCCATTCTCATCGAAGATGCTGGTCATGCCTACTTTTTTTCCTATTAACCCAGACATATTTTAATTATTTATTAGTACTCTATTTATTAATTTTTTGACAAAAAAACAGGGTCAAAATAATTCAACCCTGAATATATTTTTCTTCCATTTTTCCTTTGCGAAACGCTCCGGACATGTCCTTGAAAGGAATCTCCTTTCAATTATTTTAAATCCTTTTCTAAGGTAAAACCTATCAGACTTTAATCTCCACTTCTACTCCACTTGGAAGCTCCAACTTCATAAGGGCATCAATAGTTTTTGATGAAGAACTATAAATGTCTAAAAGTCTTTTGTAAGAGCACAATTGAAATTGTTCTCTTGCCTTCTTATTTACGTGCGGCGAACGCAACACTGTGAATATCTTTTTATGGGTTGGCAAGGGAATAGGACCTGTAACAACCGCGCCTGTAGATTTTACTGTTTTTACGATTTTTTCAGCAGATTTATCTACCAAATTATGGTCGTAAGATTTTAGTTTTATTCTGATTTTCTGACTCATTTCCTAAATATTAAGCTGTTACGCCTTTTGCTGCCTTAATTACTTCTTCTGCTATGTTTGCAGGTGTCTCCGCATAATGCGAAAACTCCATGGTTGATGTTGCTCTACCGGAAGACAATGTTCTTAATGAAGTAACATATCCAAACATTTCTGAAAGCGGGACCAAAGCTTTGATTACTTTAGCTCCTGCTCTGTCGTCCATATTCGTAACAGTACCACGTCTTCTGTTTAAATCTCCTACAATATCTCCCATGTTTTCCTCAGGAGTTAATGCTTCCATTTTCATTATGGGCTCCATAAGAACCGCCCGGGCTGCTTTCGCAGCAGTTTTGTAACCAATCTTTGCAGCTAGTTCAAAAGACAAGGAATCAGAATCCACAGCATGGAAAGAACCGTCTTTCAGGGTAATTTTCATACTATCCATCTCAAATCCTGCCAAAGGACCATTTCTCATAGCCTCTCTGAAGCCTTTTTCAATAGCCGGAATATATTCTTTAGGAATATTACCTCCCTTAATAACATTCACGAACTCAAGACCGGATTTACCTTCCTCAGCTGGCTCCATAGTAAACACGATGTCCGCAAACTTACCACGACCACCACTCTGCTTCTTGTAAACCTCTCTATGATCTGCTTTAGCAGTAATTGCCTCTTTATATTCCACTTGTGGTTTACCTTGGTTTACCTCCACTTTGAATTCCCTTCGCAGTCGATCTACAATAATATCCAAGTGTAACTCACCCATACCGGAAATGATAGTCTGACCTGAGGCCTCATCCGTTTTCAC
>CAYTDS010000007.1:0-17576 GCA_964436555.1 uncultured Flavobacteriaceae bacterium
GGGCACCGGACTCATTATTAATAGCAGATCTGGACATACTTGCGGTAATTGGAAATCCTTGAAAAAATGAACCTACAATATTGGCACTTCCTAAAGCAATCAACTCCTGATTGGCATCAATGGTCTCTTCCTTTGTTTTTTCTTCCAAAGCTTTACCAATAGAAATCGCTTCCATATACCCAATAAGCGCTAACGTAATTGCCATTGCAAATAAATTACTACTATGCGTCCAACTAAATTCCGGGAACGTAAGGTTGGGAAGTCCTATCGGAATATCCCCAACAATGCCCACGCCTTTTGAGTCCAGTTGAAATAAAAACGTAATTACGATTGTTAGAATAACTACAATTAAAACACCGGGGATCTTTCTATTCCATTTTTTTAATACCAAAATAACCAAAACACTTAAGCCTCCAAGTAGTACAGTAATCCAATGCGTATGGGGTATCGCTATAAGTGTAGCGTTTAAAATCTCATAGAATTTGTTGCTATTGGTAATGGATATTCCAAGTAGGTGGTTAAGTTGACCAACCATAATAATGACTACAGCACCGGAAGTAAATCCACTTAATACGGGTTTGGATAAAAAGTTAACCAAAAAACCCATTCTAAAAATTCCAAAAATCAATTGTATAGCCCCTACCATAAAAGTAAGTAGCAACGCCATAGCAATATAATTATCAACTCCGGAAATAGCCAAAGTCCCTAACCCGGCGGCGATCAATAGAGAATCCATAGCAACCGGACCTACTGCTAATTTTCTTGAAGTTCCCAATAGGGCATATACAAATACAGGAATAAGAGAAGCATATAAACCATAAACGGGAGGTAATCCTGCAATTAATGCATATGCCATACCCTGAGGGATAAGAATTATCCCTACTGTAAGCCCCGCCACCAGGTCCTTAAGAAAAAAGTAACCTTTGTAATGAGGTAACCATTTTAAAAACGGAAGGATTTTTTGCATAGGTCAAATTTACCTTTTAATACCTAATGCCTGTGTTACTTATGTTACGTTTCTGAACACTATATTAAGATTGGACATTCAAGGTAGCTTAGCATTTGTAATCATAACATCCGGCACTTCTATCAGACATCCAATACCTTTACATTAGTGCGATACATTTTTATTTTACCCTCCAACTCTAACCGTTTTAAAAGCCTGGAGATAACTACTCTAGAGGTATTCAGATCCGACGCTATTTCCTGGTGCGTAATATGGAGCATATCTTCTTTTACTACTTTGGTCTTATCTCGCAAATACTTTAGAAGTCGCTCATCAAGATTCATAAAAGCCAGAGTATCTACTGTTTCCAAAAGTTCCATCATTCTGGCATGATAACTTACTAAAATAAAGTCTCTCCAGCTTTTATACACTGTCAACCAATGATCCATTTTATCAACAGGGACCATAATTAATTCGGTATCTGTCTCCGCTATTGCCCGTATTTTACTTTTGTGAGTTCCTACACAACAATTTATGGTCATTGCGCAAGTATCCCCTTTTTCAATATAATAGAGTACCAGTTCTTCCCCATTAACATCCTCACGAAGAATTTTTACTGCACCATTTAACAAAAGTGGCATTGCTGTTATCCGTTCACCAATGTCTATTACGATTTGGTTTTGCTCTACCTTAACAAACGTACCGTAGATTCCTATTTCACGGAGTAATTCCGGTTCTAAAATAAACCCATAATGTAGCTTCAAGGCTTCTTTCATTGGGTTGATTATTTGACCGCGATATGAACTTTAAATATTTTAAGAGCAGTGTTTAAATATTGAAACCCTTCGTGCAGTTTGGATTGAGGAAGTGAACTAGGGTAAAAAGTAATGGGCTCAATACACACCATATTGGGAACTTCCGTCCATAGCATAAAACTTCCGAAACCTTCCGATTTTATAGTAACTTCACCAATATCAAAAAGTGAAATAGTTTCGCAATCCGGCACATGGAATGCCCTGCTCCCTGCTTCCATTATTTCAGGGATTGTAATAGTTCTTGAGCCGGTGGTAATAAAAGGAGTTGCGCTCTGTAGCCTAAATGCAGGATGGTAACCCAACATAAAAGCCATATCCTTTTCTCCGGAGACGGTGAATGTGATTTGCAATCCCGAATCCTTTAATTCAACGTTTTTTTGAAATTCAAAATTATAAGGCCAAAGCAACCATTGTTGAGGTGATTTTTCCGGGTATTTGGAGTTTTTTACCAGTGTACCCGCCTTATACTCCTTTACATAGGTTACCTGTGTTGCCGTTTGGTCTAGCACAACATAGTCCAACTCCCGCAACAACCCATGCTGGTCTTGAATGGCATTGGCTCTGGGAACTGCCACACTATAGCCAACTTCATTGGTTGGCCCAATAATAGGAAACATTTCCGTATCTGTGTTTCTCCAGCCGGGATCGCCTTTTTGGTGCATATATTCTTGACCATTGACTACATAACTAACAAGCTCGCCTTTTTCTATCCCGACTTCCTGATTGTTCCCTATTAATTTCACCATACTATTAGATTACTTTTATATTTAGTTCTATGTAAGTTTTACTTTATTTTGATCTTTATTTTGGCAATTCACCAAGTTAATCAACCATAAAGTTTTTCCTTGCCGGGGCAAAGAACTAATTAATAACACTACTCCAAAAAACCTTTCTCCCGCATCCAATCGTCATTGAACATCTTACCCACATACCTACTTCCATGATCATGGAATAAAACTACTACTACATCATCTTTAGTAAAATGTTCTTGAAGTTGCAGCACCCCTTTAATAGCGGCACCGGCAGAGTTACCCAGAAACATCCCTTCCTCTTTTGCCAAACGTTGGGTGTAAACAGCAGCGTCCTTATCTGTTACCTTTGTAAATCCGTCTATAATTTCAAAATTCACATTCTTAGGGAGAATATCTTCACCGATACCTTCTGTAATGTATGGGTAAATCTCCTTTTCATCAAAAATTCCTGTTTCGTGATACTTTTTAAAAACAGATCCGTAAGTATCTACGCCCCATATTTTTATTTTAGGATTTTTAGATTTAAGATAGCTACCAACCCCTGAAATGGTCCCCCCGGTACCAACACCAACCACAAAATGGGTTACTTTCCCATTAGTCTGTTCCCATATTTCGGGTCCCGTAGTCAAAAAATGAGCCTTAGTATTGGAGGGATTATCGTACTGATTTACATACCATGAGTTGGGTATTTCTGTCGCCAATCTTTTTGCTGTAGAATAATAGCTTCTAGGGTCATCGGGAGCAACATCTGTGGGACAAACGAAGACTTTACTGCCCATGGCTCTAAGAATGTCCATTTTTTCCTTAGATTGTTTATCGCTCATTACACAAATCATTTTATACCCTTTTACAACGGCAGTGAGAGCCAAACCCATACCGGTATTGCCCGATGTTCCTTCAATGATTGTGCCCCCGGGTTTTAACAACCCGGAAGCCTCTGCATCCTTTACCATCTGTACTGCCATACGGTCCTTTACAGAATTACCGGGATTAAATGTCTCGTATTTAGCTAGGACTAAACAGGGTAAATCAGCCGTCAATCTGTTTAATTTTACCAAAGGGGTATTCCCGATTGTGCCCAATATATTTTCCGCATATTCCATTAAGCCAAAGATACCACTTTCGTTTTGCAGAGCAATTTTGGAAACCCTTAATTACTCAAATTTAATTGCTTTAACCGGAGTAATTTTGGTGATGATATAGGAAGGTAGCAATAACATCAGCAGACAAAGAATGAGCACACCAAAATTTAACATTAAAATTGTGGGCAGGTCTATGTGAACAGGAATAAATTCTACATAATATTCTTTAGGATTTGGAAATTTAAAGACTTGAAAAGAGTCTTGAAGCCATATAAATCCAAGCCCGATAGCATTGCCCCACAACAGTCCAATGCCAATAAGATAGGCGGCATTGTACAAAAATACTTTTCGGATACTCCAATTGGCCGCACCCAAAGCTTTAAGAATACCTATCATTTGTGTTCGCTCTAAGATAAGTACCAACAGTGCGGTAATCATGTTAATCCCTCCTACAATAATCATGATTCCTATAATAAGAGCAATGTTAAAATCAAAAAGGCCGATCCATTCAAAAATTTTGTAGTACTTATCTTTAATAGATTGTGTATCTAGGCTGTAAAGGGTTTTTCCATAAATTTCTCTACTTTTTTGGTCAATTTCATCAAAGTTGTTTAGAAAAACCTCAAAATTCCCTACTTGATTTGCATCCCATTTATTTATACGCTGAATATGTCGTATGTCCACAAAAACATAGGTACTATCAAATTCTTCAAAACCGCTGTCGTAAATACCCACTATTAGAAATTTCCTTTGATTGGGAACCTGGGTTGCATCATCATCCTTAAGAAAAAAAGCAAAAAAAGAATCTCCCGTTTTTAATTGCAAACGGTTGGCCATAAGTTTGGAAACAAGAACTTCTTCATTTAGTTCTCCATTATATTCGGGAAGGCGACCATCCGAGATATACTCTTTAAAAGCATTCCAATTGTAGTCTTTTCCAACTCCTTTGGCAATTATACCCTCAAAAGTATCTTCAGTACGAATAATTCCTCCTTTAGTGGCCACCCCTTGAATATGAGAAATCCCGGTTACTGACTTAAATTCCGGATAAAAATCTTGCTCTAAGGAGACTGGCACCACAGATACATCGGAAGTATTATTATCAAAGTTATAAATTTGGATATGTCCGTTAAAAGCAGCAACTTTTTCTCGGATTTTATGCTTTAGTCCAACTCCGGTAGCAATTGCCACGAGCATCATAATTATACCCAGAGCAATAGCTGTAATGGCTATTTTTATTATTGGTGCAGAAATACTAATTTTATGCTCCTTGCCTTTAATAAGACGCTTGGCAATAAAATATTCTAAATTCAAGCTATGGTGTTTTTATTTAATCTCAAAAATACAGTTTTATTGTGGGTTTTATTGCTTTCTACATGCGGAAACCCATCAAATATTACCAAGACAAACACAAATTCTGATAATAAAGAAAATGATGTCGTTAAGGAATCTGCGATAGTAGTAGGCGCTAACCGTACAGAGGAATACCTTCCTTTTTTGAAGGGAAAAAGTGTTGGTGTTGTAGCCAATCAGACCAGTGTTATTTTTAAGAATGATGGAGTCTTTATCCATTTGGTAGATTCCCTTTTGGCTTTAGATATTGCAGTTAAAAAAGTTTTTGCTCCCGAACACGGTTTTCGGGGTGAGACAGATGCAGGAGCAAAAGTAAAAGATGGCAAAGATCCAAAAACAGGGCTGCCCTTGCTATCACTTTACGGAAAAAACAGAAAACCTTCTGCGGAGCAGCTTAAAGATTTAGATGTAGTAGTTTTTGATATTCAGGACGTTGGAGTCCGTTTTTACACTTACATTGCTACCCTGCAATTGGTTATGGAAGCTTGTGCAGAAAGCAATATTCCTGTCTTGGTTTTGGACAGACCAAATCCAAACGGACATTATGTAGATGGTCCAACAATGGAGACTTTACACAGAGGGTTCCTTGGAATGACAAATATTCCTTTGGTATATGGCATGACCATTGGGGAATATGCTAAAATGATTAATGAAGAAGGGTGGTTAGAAAGTAAAAAGAAGGTAGCCCTAACAGTAGTGCCACTTCAAAATTACACACATCAATCCGAATACAGTTTGCCTATAAGACCTTCCCCAAATTTACCTAATGATATCGCAATTAATCTCTATCCTAGTTTGGGATTGTTTGAAGGAACTAATATAAATGCCGGAAGGGGAACCGAGTTTCAGTTTCAACGTTATGGAGCTCCTTTTATGGATGCTGAGAAATATGATTTTAGCTATACTCCCAAGCCCAATTTTGGTGCCAGTGAGCCAAAACATAAAAATGTGCTTTGCTATGGAAGAGACCTCTCCAATACACCGAAATTAAGTAGTGTGGATTTGAAATGGCTAATAGATGCCTATACAAACACTATAGATAAAAGTTTGTTTTTCCTAACCAGCGGATTTACAAAACATGCAGGAACAGAGGTGTTACAAAAACAAATTGAAAGTGGTCTTTCTGCGACAGCCATTAGCCAAACATGGCAAAAGGATATAGCGGCTTTTAAAAAGATTAGGGCTAAGTATCTTATGTACGACTAGCTTTTTAGCTATTTATATTCTTGTTACTTATCCTCCATGGAAGTGTACTTTTTTTCAAATTTTGCGCCAACGGGAGGCTTGTATCTCTTGAACGGAATTTTTAATAATTCCACAACATGGCCGTTTTTTGCTGCATCCGGATAGGTATCTACACCAAAAACAATCGCTTCCTTATCCATTTTTGAAAAAGTGCCAAATAAGTGGTCCCATATTGAAAAGATATTACCATAATTGGTGTCTGTGTAAGGAAGGACATAATGGTGGTGAATTTTATGCATATTGGGAGAAACAATCACCCAGCTTAGGATATCATCAATCTTTTCGGGTAAGGCAATATTGGCGTGGTTAAACTGAGAAAAAACCACGGATAGTGCTTGGTATAGCATAATTAATCCAACCGGAGCGCCAACTAGTAAAACTCCGAAACAGGTAAATAGGAAACGAATTACACTTTCTCCAGGATGATGCCTGTTAGCTGTAGTGGTATCTACCTCGTTATCGGTATGATGAACTAAATGAAACCCCCAAAGTACCTTTACCTTATGCTGAATCCAATGCGCCAACCACGCACTTACGAAATCCATCAGTCCTAATCCCAGCAAAATTTTTGCCCAAAGCGGCCAATTTCCTAACCATTGCCAAACACCAAATTGGTTTGCAACAGTCCAATCACTCGTTTTTAATAAGAGAAAGGCAAGAGAAAAGTTAACGATCACAGTAGTGAGTGTGAAAAAGATATTGACTCCGGCATGTTTAAATTTTTTATAGTTGAATTTAAACAAGGGCACAGCATATTCCAAAAGCCAAAAAAAGGCAATCCCGGAAACCAAAATAAGGCTTCGGTGTGCGGATGGAATTGTCTCAAAATAATTCAGAATAGTTTCCATACCTATAAAGATACCTATTTTTTAAAATTGAAAAATAATCATGAAGAAAGAGTGCTATATTATTTGAGCTCTACAAGCCGCTTCATTTCCTCTACAATACTATAGGCAGCCGGACAAATGGCTACATTCTTGAGTGTAAGGCTACTAATTTGATGAAAATTTCTACGATTTGTATGAGGAAATTCACGACAAGCTTTCGGACGTACTTCATAAATAGAGCAATAATTTTCCGTATCTAAAAAAGTACAGGGGACAGCTTGCAATACGTAATCCTGGTCTTCATCAATTCTCAAATACCGTGTAATAAATACGTGTGGTTTTATCTTCAAAAACTTAGCAATGCGCTCAATATCGGGGTTGGTAAAGAGTGGGCCGGTAGTTTTGCAGCAATTAGCACATTGTACACAATCTGTCTTTGAAAACACCTCATTGTGAATGTTTTGCATAACTAAATCCAGATTCCGAGGTGGCTTCTTTTTTAACTTTGCAAAAAACCTTTTATTCTCTTTAAGCTTCTGTTCTGCCTTCTTAGGGAGCTCCTCTACTTCCTTTTTCATATTATCTGATTGTATACGAGATGACCACACTTTTTAGTCTGCCTTAAAAGTGAGACATTTGTAATGGAATTGCAAATGTAAGCCATGAAAGACATTTTTGGACAGGCGTTACTGGATTATCATCATGGTAATTATACCGAGGATATCAAAACCTATTCTTCTCTTGATGAGGAAGATTCTATTCCCTTACCCTATCTTTTTCGCAGCTATAAAGAAATGCCCTCAATAGAACAGCAGGCTCTTACCCTTTGCACCGGTAAAATTCTGGATATAGGTTGTGGAGCCGGTAGCCATGCGCTCTATTTACAGGAGAAAGGAGAAGATGTTACTGCATTGGATTATTCCAAAGGTGCTACTGAAGTTTGTTTACTACGCGGTTTAAAAAAAGTGGTACATTCCTCTTTCTATGACTTTTTAGGAACAAAATTTGATACGATCCTCCTACTTATGAATGGTATCGGCATTATAGAAAATTTGGGAAATTTCAATCGGTTTTTTTCGCACGTAAAATTACTTTTAAAGCCAAATGGACAAATTTTATTGGATTCCAGTGATATCATTTATATGTTTGAAGAAGATGAGGATGGAGGTTATTGGATTCCAAATCCGAATACCTATTATGGGGAGGTAGCTTTCACAATAAGTTATAAAGGAGTAAAAGAAACCCCTTTCTCATGGCTTTACGTAGATTATAATACGCTGCAGCGCGCGGCCCACGCTAATAATTTTGAGTGCGAGCTTGTCAGTGAGGGGGATCATTATGATTATTTGGCTCGGCTGACCTTATCTGAATAATAGAAGTATAGCTTGTCCGTTATAAAACAAAAAAGAACGCAATGAAGAAGTACCTAGTATCAATTTTGGTGGTCTTGTTTTTAGGAATTATCGCCAACTGCTCTAAAGACAGCTCGGATGATGGTTCACCACCGGCTGTAGATAAATCCGCTAATCTAAGAGCCACAGGGTCCTCCGGGAATGATATCCTTTCTAATACTAATTTTGACAAGTTAGTAATTGAAGTTGGCTTTGTGACAGGATTTAGGCCTACACAAACCGCAATGGACAATTTTGTTTCATTTCTCAGACAATATACCTTTAAAGAGGATATTGAAATGGTTTATAAAGAGTTGCCTTCGCCCAATGAAGAAAACCTCTCTGTCCAAGCCATTGCCAATTTGGAAACCAAAAATAGAACTGCCTATAATTCCGGAAAAACCCTTGCCATTTACATCTATTTTACAGATGCTCCATCTGATGGAGATGATGAAGATAGTAATATTGTAACTTTAGGTGCTGTCTACCGAAATACCTCCATGGTTATTTATGAAAGAACCATAAGAAGATTGGCGGCAAGAAGTGCTTTGATTTCAGTTGCTGATGTAGAAACAGCGACGCTAAACCATGAATTTGGCCACTTGTTTGGTCTCGTAAATCTTGGAACGCCAATGGTTAGAAATCATGAGGATTCTGAGGCAGAGAATCATTGCACTACCACGGGTTGTTTAATGCGTGCTGAACTTCAATTTGGTACCGGTATGCAAAAATATCTTGAAAACAGAGCTTCAAAAGGAATGGCGGCTCCGGACTTGGACGCCGAATGCCTTGCAGATTTAAGAGCAAATGGGGGAAGGTGATTTTTTTTGTTCATGGTTGATGGTAATTCCTTAAATTAATTAAAAAAGCCTTCAAACCAGAAACCTAGAAACTTCTTTTACGGTAATTTGTTTATTTGTTGATGCGTTTATACGTTTAGGAAAGGCTTTAAACTAGAAACCAAAAACTTTCTAAATAGTTGTATTGGCTCCCCTCTTGAGAGGGGTTGGGGGTGTGTTTTTTACTTCGTAAGAACCCATATCAAAAACCTACGAATTGTTTAGAAAACCCATAAAACAAGAAACCCAGAAACTTTCAACTTTTGACCTTCGACAGCAAAAGACCTCCCTCAATCCCTCCAAAGGAGGGAAGCGTGGTTTGAGTTAAATTTAAGTACAAACTCAAATACCAATACAAACCTAAACTTTTGACCTTCGACAGCAAAAGACCTCCCTCAATCCCTCCAAAGGAAGGAAGCGTGGTTTGCGTTAAATTTAAGTACAAACTCAAATACAAACATAAACTTTTGACATTCGACTTTTGACCTTCGACATCTTTACGGAATATTCAAGTACTTATGGGTTTGTAGGGAAACTTTCCATTTTGGATTTTTCATCACGTAGTCTACAATCCAAGGAACCACTTTTTCACGAACACTCCATTCCGGTTGTAAATAAAGGATACAGTTTGTACCAACCTGTGCTGCCTGTTCTTCTGCAAAAATAAAATCGTGCTTATTAAAAACAATAATCTTGAGTTCGTGCGCTTTTTTATAAATATCGCCAACAGGGAGTTTGTTCTTCTTTGGAGAAAGACAAATCCAATCCCACGTTCCTGAAAGCGGATAAGCCCCGGAAGTCTCAATATGGGTTAGTAAATTTTTTTCTTTTAGGGCAGTTGTTAGGGGTCCCATGTCCCATGTCAGGGGTTCACCTCCAGTAACCACAATGGTATCAGAATTTTTGGCTGCATTTTCGACAATGGCAGAAATGGCTGTTGGGGGATGAGTTTCCGCGTTCCAGCTTTCTTTAACATCGCACCAGTGACAACCCACATCACAGCCTCCAACCCTAATAAAATATGCTGCCGTACCTTTATAAAAACCTTCACCCTGAATGGTATAAAATTCCTCCATTAACGGAAGCATTTCACCTTTATTTACCAACTTTTCTACTTCAGCTTTAACCATTGGGCAAAGATAGAAAAAAGCATATCCATATAGTAAAAAGGGCAATTATGTTTATCTATCTACTAATATTAATCCTTCATAGCAATAACATCTATCTCTACCTTACCATTTGCAGCAATGCCACTTGCAGCAAAAGTAGTGCGTGCAGGCTTTTTGGTAAAGTACCGGGAGTATATTTGATTAAAAGCTGCAAAGTCGTCCATAGTGCTTAAAATTACAGTACATTTTACCACATTGTCCAGTGTTAACCCATGGTGCTGCAAAACCGCTTCGATATTTTTTATCGTCTGTTCTGTTTCCGCAACCAACCCTCCATTTACAAGAGTTCTTGTGCTATTATCCATTCCTATTTGCCCGGCAAGAAAGTAGAGATTACCCACTTGCACTGCATCACTATAGGGAGTATTTTGTTTATTGGGCTCATGAGAAGGATGAAAGATAATTCCAGATACCTCCTGAGCTTTTGCCGGGGTAACCAAAATAAAAATAAGTAGACCCAAAAAGTAGATTTTAGTATTCATATATAAAAAAGCTTTAATAGAAGGATTCAAATTGAGAAATGATTTTTTTTGTTGCTTAAAATTACCCTATTTTTATCAAAAAATAAAGCGCATGAGCACCAAAGATGCTTTCTTTGCCCATATTGAAGAGGGCTACACCACCAAAGGAGATTTTATTACTATGGGTGCCGCAATTATGGACGGGGAAACCATAACCAACGCCCATGTAAAAATTCCGCTTAAGACTTTAAACCGACACGGCTTAATTGCAGGAGCCACAGGTACGGGAAAAACCAAAACGCTTCAGGTTATTGCAGAAAACCTATCCGATAAGGGCATACCCGTTCTCTTAATGGACCTAAAAGGCGATTTAAGTGGTCTTGCCTTACCGGGACCCGTAAATCCGAAAATTGTGGAGCGTCATGAAAAGATTGGGCTCGCATTTGAATCAAAAGGCTTTCCGGTTGAGATCTTGTCCCTTTCAGAACAAGACGGTGTTAAACTTAGGGCTACGGTATCTGAATTTGGTCCGGTTCTTTTTTCGAGAATTTTAGACCTCTCTCAGGCACAAGAAGGTATTGTAGCAGTGGTCTTTAAATATTGTGATGACAAAAAATTACCCTTATTGGATCTTAAAGATTTCAAAAAAGTTTTGCAATATAGTACGGAAGCAGGAAAAGATGAGTTCGAAAAAAGCTATGGCAGAATTAATACTAGTTCGGCAGGAACTATCCTTAGAAAAATCATAGAATTGGAGTCGCAGGGCGCGGAATTATTTTTTGGTGAAAAATCATTTGAAGTAGATGACTTGGTACGAATTGATGGTAATGGCAAGGGATATATCAACATCCTAAGATTAACAGATATTCAAGATCGTCCCAAACTTTTTTCCACTTTCATGCTTAGCTTACTGGCCGAAATTTATTCCACTTTTCCAGAACAAGGTGATAGTGATGTACCAAAACTAATTCTATTTATAGATGAAGCTCATCTAATTTTTAATGAAGCATCTAAAGCCTTGCTCAATCAAATAGAAAATATTGTGAAGTTAATTCGCTCTAAGGGCGTAGGACTCTATTTTGTCACTCAGAATCCCACAGATGTACCGGATGCCGTATTGGCTCAATTGGGTTTAAAAGTGCAGCACGCATTGAGAGCCTTTACAGCAAAAGATAGAAAGGCCATTAAATTAACCGCAGAAAACTATCCAACCTCTTCGTTTTACGATACCAGTGAAATTCTTACGGCCCTAGGCACAGGAGAAGCTTTAATTTCTGCTTTAGATGAAAAAGGAAGACCAACCCCTTTGGCAGCGACAATGCTTAGAGCTCCTATGAGCAGAATGGACGTACTTACAGATGACGAATTGAAGACAGTAATAAATCAATCTAAGCTAATTCGAAAATATAACGAAGTCATAGATAGAGAAAGTGCCTATGAAATTTTAAATGCAAAAATAGAACGTATAGAAGAAGAGGAGAGGCAGAAAATCCCAACCCCACAAAGAACCGCATCCACGCGAACTACATCGACCCGAAGAAGAAGTGGCACGAATCCGGTTGTAAAAGTATTGACTAGTGCTACTTTTATACGGGGAATGCTGGGTATACTTCAAAAAGTGATGAAATAAACTATGAAAAATACCTATATCGCTTCCATTATAATTATGGGAGTATTTTTTATGTCTTGTCAAAAAGAAAAAGATACTACCTTCTTAATAACAGCGGACGCTGTTGGTAAAATTAGTCGGACAGCAAATTTTAAACAGCTAGACAGTATTTATGCTTTGGATTCTATTGTAAAAGATACTACTGAGATACAGTTGGGTGCTAATACAAAAAAAATAAGAGTTTATGAAAAAGGGGGTAAACATCTTTTGACGCTTACCCCGACAACCGATAGTATTCCTAGAGTTGAGAATATTCGTATTTTAGATCCGCGTTTTGTTACAGAAAAGGGTGTCGGCTTAAAAAGTACCTTTAAGGACATTAAGGATAACTATGAAATTAAAAAAATAGTTACTTCCATGAACAATGTAGTTATCTTCCTAAAGGGCAGTGATCTTTACTTTACAATAGATAAAAAAGAGCTACCACCAAGCCTGCGTTATGCCAGTAGCACCAATGTAGAAGCAGTACAAATCCCGGATGCCGCCAAGATAAAGTATGTTATGGTGGGTTGGGAGTAAGAGCTTACTGAGATAAGTTAAGTTTGCAGAATTATTTAGAGATCCTTTGCCGATTAGCAACAATTGTATCTGTGTATTTGGTGATCCATTCAGTTAATTCCAACAGCTTCTGAAGGTAGGAATGTCCAAAATCGGTGAGTTTATACTCTACTCTAATAGGCACTTCCGGATACATGGTTCGGGATAAATACCCGTCCATTTCTAGCATTTTAAGTCGCTCACTTAGTATTTTGTTAGAAATTCCGTACACATACTTTTTAAGTTGATTAAAACGCAGTACAGGAAAATACCCCAAATACAGAACAATGAGAATACTCCATTTATCAGAAGCTAAAGCCATAACATCCCGAATAGGACAGACATCTGGTGGGTTTCTGGGGTCTATATGCCCAAACATTTTTTTTATTTTTTTTGCTATTGTAACTTTCTGATTATCAGCAATAGTTTCCAATTCCATACTTGATTTCATTTTTTTAACCTCTTCTGTAATACTTATAAAAGAAGTAAATTTAGTTTTTAATAAAGAGTAAGTTACAAAAAGTTATCTTAAGTTTGAACATGAATAGAATTATAAACAAATACCTTCCTCTGGCCTATGGTGCATATTTTAACAGCTTGGCAACCTTTTCCCAGAACTTGGCTGCAGAAAAGGCATTTAAACTGTTTTGCACCCCCCGAAAAGGAAAAGTACTGCCTCATCAAGAGAATTACCTTAATGATGCAAAGAGTGAAGTGCTGTATCTTAGCGAGAATCGGTTGCAAACCTACCAATGGCAGGGTGAGAAAGAAACCGTACTTCTGATGCACGGTTGGGAAAGTAATGTTTTCCGATGGCGTAATCTTATTGGATTTTTGCAAGAAGAAGGGTATCACATCATTGCATTTGATGCTCCCGGTCACGGTAATTCCTCAGGAAAAATTTTAAATGTCCCGCTATACGCACAATGTATTCAATTGCTCGTAGAACGGTACACTCCAAAATATCTAATTGGCCATTCCATGGGCGGAATGACCACACTTTATCATCAACACCTGCATCCTAGCAGCTTAGTAGAAAAAATAGTTACTTTAGGGTCTCCCTCAGATCTTTCGGATATAATGGAACATTATCAAAACCTTTTGCAATTCAATACGAAAGTTCTGGAAGGGCTGGACAATTTTTTCTTCAAGAAGTATAATTTCAGAATTCCGGATTTTTCAACGGCTAAGTTTGTGCAAAAAAATTCGAAAAAGGGGCTTCTGGTTCATGACGAAGAAGATACAATTGCTCCTTTTCGTGCATCTGAAAAGGTGCATTCTCATTGGAAAAACAGCACACTAATTCGTACAAGAGGTTTGGGACACTCCTTGCATCAGGAAGAGATAAACCGGAAGATTGTGGAGTTTTTAAAATTATAAAGGTTACAATGAATCTTTAATACTACCCAAAATCAAAAATCCACCGTCCTTAGCATAAGGAACGATGGATTTTCAGCATGTATGAGGTAAAGCAAGTAATTAACACTAACTATATTTTGTATTTATTGCTTCACAAATTGAATTTCCGCTTCTAATTTTACTTCTTCTCCAACCAAAACACCTCCTGTTTCCAAGGCAGCATTCCAAGTAAGTCCAAAATCCTTTCTATTTATTTTGCCTTCAACACTTACTGCAATTTTGGTATTGCCCCAGGGATCTTTTAACAAGCCACTGTATGCCAACTTTAATTTTATAGGCTTAGTGGTATCTTTTATTGTTAAATCACCTGTGATGGTATAGTTTTCGTCTGCATGCTTCTCTATCGTAGAAGCCCTAAAAGTGATAATCTCAAAGTTCTCTGCATCAAAAAAATCAGCACTCTTTAAATGGTTATCCCTTTCAGCATTGCCCGTATCTATGGAACTGATTTCAGCTTCAAAAACAATTTGAGACAAAGAAAAATCATCATTTTCATTTGTTATCGTAGCGGTAAACTCATTGAATTTACCGGATACATTAGTAAACATCATGTGCTTTACTTTAAAGCCAACTTCGGAATGTGTGGGGTCTAATACCCAATTTGATTTTGCCATCTTCTTAAAATTTATCTGTTAAACTATAATTATACTTATATTACAATGTCATGGGTACTTCCATTAATAAAATTTCTGCATTTTGAGAATTGGCTGTAATTTCCAAGAAGTCTACATCCCAAATTCCAAAACCATCTCGTTTATGCAGCGTTTGGCCACTTATGGTAAATTCACCTTCTAAAATAAAAGCATATACTCCATTGGCACTATCCTTTAAAAAATAGGGTACGGAAACATTCTTATCCATTTTACCCATGTGAAACCAGGCGTTTTGATGAATCCAAACTCCTTCATCATTCGCATTCGGTGAAAGAATTTGTTGCAATTTATTATATCGATCAGCCTTGTTTAACGTAATTTGATCATATCTGGGAGTTACTCCATTTTTGTTAGGGAACACCCAAATTTGAAGGAATTTTACCTTTTTATCTTTGTTTTTATTGTATTCGCTGTGCGAGATTCCAGTGCCGGCACTCATGACCTGAATATCCCCATTTTTTATCACTGTAGAATTTCCCATGCTATCTTTATGTTCTAGATCGCCCTCCAACGGAATGCTGATAATTTCCATATTGCTATGCGGATGGCTTCCAAATCCCATACCGGCATCAACTATGTCGTCGTTTAGCACACGTAAAACGCCAAAGTTCATTCGTTCAGGATTATGATAGCTTCCAAAACTAAAGGTGTGATGAGAATGTAACCATCCATGATTTGCGACTCCTCTACTTTCCGCTTTATGTATTATTGTATTTGTCATTTTATTGTGTTTTTGATAATTAACAGTACAAAAATACCTCGTATGGGAGAGTGTCGCATTGACCTAGTTCAAGAAATGGCAAAAAGGGAAGCTTAATTTTTTGATTTCCTTTTTCGTAATCTACTCAGAAACTCTGGGGACATCCCCAAATAGGAAGCTATAAGATGTTGTGGAATTCGCTGTGGCAGCGCAGGAAATTTTTTTAAGAAATTTTGATAACGCTCTTGTGCAGTATGTGCAATAATCCCAAATAAACGTTCCTGATAGGAGTTTAAATGACGTTGTACCATGAGGCGAAACATTTTTTCTAATGCAGGGTATTTCGCTAATAATTCGTACTTGGTTTCCGGAGTAAGAAAAAGAAGTTCAGTGTCCTCTATAGTTTCAATAAACATTTTAGTTGGTTCCTGGTTTTCAAAACTGGAAATATCACTTACCCACCAGTTTTCAGTAGAAAAAGTTAAAACTACCTCGAGACCCTTTTTGTCGATAAAGTATGTCTTAATACAGCCCTTGACAATAAAGGCCTCAAATTTGCAAACATCGCCCGCCTGCAATAAAACGGTTTTTTTGGGAACCATTTTCCTTTCAAACCAAGCTTGAACCTCCCTAAGTTCATCGCCAGAGAGTTGTACACATTGATTTATGTATAGTTCTAATTCGCTCATCATATCATGGCTTCTTATAAAAGTACAGAAAAGGAAATTAAACAGAACAATATGAAGTCAACTGATGAAATAAAACTCTGCCTCATTATTCAGATACACTTGCCCAGTAGATATGATTATCGTGGTCTTTTTTATAAGCACTTTAATGTGTAAAGTAGTTATACAAGTTGGTAGGCTGCTAATTCCTTTTATGCCTTAAACGGTTGGAGCGTTTTGCGGTGATTGACTTTCGACCATTTAAAATCGTTTGACTGTTTTAAACTGAACAGCCTTTACAGATTATCATTTAATTTAAATTGATCTCCAAGTCTTTTTGGTGCTACTTCACAATAGGCGGTAGTTATAGCATCGATGAATAAGTCCCTTTGAACCCTTTCTAAGTTTACAAGCGTCCAACCTTGTTTACCCCATTTATTATTAACCGGAAAAATAATTGTCTTATCTGCGGCAGAAAAAACATTTTGATCTATTTCTGAAAGTTTTATACAAGCGCTATTGTTCTTTCCATCATAAGTGGCAAAAATCTTCTTTTTTATCCTAAAAGACGTTTTTTCAAAATGAGGTTCTTCTGTCACTTCGGGAAAAGAGAGCACAATTTGTCTAAACATGTCGATGGTTACCATAATTAAATTAGATTTTATCGAATACCGAAAACTTCAAAACGCATGACTGTAAACCCTTATTTTATTTACTAAGCATCATAACCCTGCAAATATTGTAATGATGATTCCAAAAAGATCAAGCCTATTCAAAAAACATCGTGTACTTGGGTTACCAAAATAAGGAATGTGCTCCAAAAATCACAGGTTACATCAAAATATTATTGGTGGGAGAAAGTGACTCGGGTAAATCAATCTCATCAAGCATATCCCGTAAATCAATCTCTATGGTTCTACTCAATGCAGCCATAGGAATATCATTTGCGCCTCCTTCAAATGGGTTTTCAGTGGCCTCACCCACTTTCTCCATGGATGTAAATACCCAAGAAACGATTACTGAAAAAGGAATGGTGAGCCAAACCAAAAGACC
>CAYTDS010000007.1:17676-19597 GCA_964436555.1 uncultured Flavobacteriaceae bacterium
ATCTGGGTTGCCCGGTTTTTCTTTCCAATCACATAACTGTGTTCTTCTTTAGAAAGGTACTTTTTTAATTCTTCTTCCAAATTACCTTCCCATTCGGGTACTTTGAAATAGTTGCGATACTCCACATTGTAGGGTTTATTTGAATTTTCCCAAGATTGTGGTTTTCTCAATTGATAGCGTAAAGCGGTTAACCAGGCACAATGCCTGTAAATAAGTTTTTCCTTTTCAGATTTATCTGCATCTACAAAGTCCTTACTCATTATTCCCCATGTACGACTAGTATTTACTATGCCTCCCCATATTTGTCTTGCTTCCCAAAGGCGATTATAGGTTTGTGTGTTTTTAAACCCAACAATAAAAGCAGATGCGGTACCAACCAAGGCAACAGGAACCCAAGGAATGGCAATCCACTTTAAATCCAGCACCTGAAACAGAATGGATGGAACCGTTGCCAAGAGTAGTAAGATATAAATATCACGTCTTGTCCATAGTATAAATTCTTTAATTTTGTAGTGTCTTCCCGAGTGCATATTTACATGTGATTTTGGAATAGTCGCGCCTCATCTAAATCAATTCTTTCGGCTTCCCGACGCAATACTTCGTCCGAAAATAATTTTGCCTTTCTCAATCTTACCAATTCCTTTCTCTGAAGATTATAAATTATCTTCAATTGATTTCTGAATACAAGGACATCATTTTTTTCAGATTCATTGCATTCCAATGAGGTTAGCTTTGCGGAGAGATTTGCAATTTCATTCTCTAAGTCTGATTTAAAAATAGTGATTAATTCATTTTGGGAAAGCAACATAGGTTGCTTTTCATTTAAATAAGCAAGAGCAACCTTATTCAAGGACAACCTTATTCCTGTTTCTTGCTCTTCATCGGAGGCAATGTCGTCTATTTCAGAGATGGAAAGCCATTTTATTACAAAAGGCAATAACAATCCCTGACCTACAAGTGTTACTAAAATGACCACAAAAGTGATTAACAAAAGAACACTCCTCTGAGGAAAATCCTGCCCGTTTGTCAACAAAATCGGTACTGAAAAAACTGCTGCAAGCGACACAACACCTCTCATGGCAGCAAAACTTATAACAAAAGGCCCTTTCCACCCGGGACTTTTTTCATTGTCACGAATTGATTTAAAAAGCAGTCTGGGGAGAAAAGCAATGATATATGTCCACGCAAATCGAATTGCGATAATTAGTATTGAAACCGCTAAACCGTAATAAACTACCTGCAGACGTGAAATGTTACCAAGGTCGGCCACCACAACAGGTAACTCCAGTCCAATAAGAATAAAGACTGTTCCGTTAATAAGGAATATAAGCGTATGCCAAACTCCTGTAGCCTGCAATCGGGATTGGTAGCTTAGGATATTATGCGAGCGGTAAGACAAAAAGAGACCTCCACTTACGACAGCCATGACCCCTGAAAAATGAAAGTGTTCTGCGCCAATATACATTAAGTAAGGTGTTAATAAAGTCAGTGCTGTATCAATACTCGGTGTGGTAGGCAGATAACGATGTATGGCATATACCAGAATGGCAATTGCTAAGCCTACCAGAATTCCCATTAGTGCAAGTATGAAAAAATCTGCCAAGGCCTCCTGAAAGGAAAAATGACCCATAATGATGGCGGCAAGAGCAAACTTTACCACAATTAAACTGGAGGCATCATTTACCAAGCTTTCTCCTTCAAGTATGGTCAGCAATCGCTTTGGGATTTTGATTCCTTTTAACACCGAAGTGGCAGCCACAGCATCCGGAGGTGAAATAATTCCTCCCAGTAAAAAGCCCAGTGCCAAAGTAAATCCGGGGATTACAGCAGCAGAAAAATATGCAACTACAAGCGATGTAAAAAATACCAGCCCAAATGCAAGCAAACTAATGGGGCGTTTCCATTTCCAGAAGTCGAACCA
>CAYTDS010000007.1:19697-21798 GCA_964436555.1 uncultured Flavobacteriaceae bacterium
GTATGGCTGTCCCTTACCCAAGTTTCAAAACCAATTACTCCCAACCTTTTTATTTCCTGAATGTATTTCGGAAAATCTGCCCCGGATTGGACTTTGCTATGGGCTTGTTCTATTTGAGATACTGAAAACATTTCTATTCTTTAAATTATTTAAAACCTATTTAGAGCCCATTCTGGGTTGGGGAATTGGTGGGGGTCCGTCCGGCAACATGGCTTTCCAAACCTCTTTGCCTTTACGTTCAAGAAACTCTTCTTTTATATCTGTTCTTAACTTCTCATTCTCAAACAAATCTACCATAGTAGTACCTAAGGCTTTGGCAGCAAATAGCATTCCTTTATGTCCGATGCTCATTCCTCCCGAAGCTACCACAACCCACGAGTGCCAAGGCGACCCATACGGTGCTGTTGTCGCCAACAGAGAAATTTCAGGAACAATATAGCTTACGTCCCCAACATCAGTAGAACCCCCTTCGGGATCTTCATTGGTTTTATCTAGCGGTTGAATCTTTCCATTAATACCATTTTTATCCAGACCATAATTCGCCATTATAGCATCTGCAAAATCTAATTCTTCCTGAGTGTAGGTAATTGGGCCCACTAATTCCATGTTTTTTTGTAAGGCTTTGGCTCCTGTTTCATTGACCAGAATTTCGTAGAGGCCATTATTTAATTTTATCTCATATGCTACTCCAGCCATTAGAGCCGCGCCTTTCGCAATATCTTCCATACGCTTGGATACTTCTGCCACCCCACTTCGTTTGGAATCTCGAATCCAAAGCCAAATTGCGGCTTCATCCGGAATAACATTTGGAATCTTACCCCCATCACTATATACATAATGCATACGCACACTAGGCTTTACATGTTCGCGAAGCGAATTGATGCCGTTGGCAAAGAATTCTGCTGCATCCAGTGCACTGCGTCCGTTCCAAGGATCAGCGGCAGCATGAGCGCTTTTGCCCTTAAACGAAATTGTATAATCAGAGACGGACTGCGAACTTTGCATTCCCGCTTTATTTTCGTAGTCCGGGTGCCAGTCTAAGCAAACATCCAAGTCATCGAACAATCCGGCACGTCCCATATAAACTTTTCCTGCCAAATCTTCCTCTGCGGGAGTTCCATAAAAGCGAATGGTACCCTGTAATTTTCCCGCTGCGATCAATTCCTTTATGGCGATAGCAGCACCCAAACTTCCCGGTCCAAACATATTATGACCACACCCGTGTCCGGGTGCTCCAATTTCCAAAGGCTCCTTTGTTGGCAGCGCTTTTTGGGAGAGTCCGGGCAAGGCATCGTACTCCCCCATAATTCCAATAATTGGTTTTCCTGAACCATATTCTGCAATAAAGGCGGTAGGCATTTCCGCTACTCCTCTTTCTACAGTGAATCCCATTTTTTCGGCATAATCTGCCAATACTTTTGCAGAATTGGTTTCCAGTAAGGCTGTTTCAGCAAAGGCCCAGATTTGATCGCTCAAATCTATTAAGTCTTCCTGATGTTTTTCTATGGTGGCCATTACGGCTTTTTTGTTTTTGGAGGCCTTTTGCTGTCCAAAGGCCGAAACACAAATACAACAGCCCAATAGGATTAAACTTTTAGTTGGTTTTATCATGGTTTTAGGATTGACTATTTTAATTATACTATTAATTGAACTGCCTGAATAACATAACTTTATTGATATCGCCAGCTTTTTAAATCGGCACCCTTGGGAGCACTTTCCGCAATACGTTTCATTATTTTAGGCACATACATGGAGTTGTATCGTAACCTGGTAATGTAGTTAGGCAATTCCGGGTCGCCATTCCAACAATGCTCTGCCCGATCACCATAAGCTACCTCGCCATCATAATAAGGATTGGTAGTACTCTCTAAAAAGGCTTCCATTCGGTAAACAGCATTATTTAAATAGAAATTATCCATATCCCCACAGTAAATATGTATCTTTCCTTTAAGTTTTGATCCTAGTTTTTCCCAATCCCGTTCTAGGATATGACGTAAATCATAATTCTCTTTCCAGTATTTTGCCACTTCAGGATTAATATCACCTGTCATTTTATCCCAAATTCGCTCCGGATATCCATCTTTTGCCTGAGGAGAGTAAG
>CAYTDS010000008.1:0-11308 GCA_964436555.1 uncultured Flavobacteriaceae bacterium
TTTGATTTTTGGAACACTACTTTATTCACAGGGAAATACAATTTCAGAAGTAACCTTTGAAGGTAACAAACGCACAAAAACTAGTTTTTTAAAACGACTGGCTTTTGTTAAGAGTGGCAATGCCGTGGATTCTGTTAGATTGGCTGATGATGTTAGACGCTTAACCTTATTACCATCTGTTGCAAGTGCTTCCTTTCAATTGCATAAAATAGATACTGAAAATTATAAAGTAGTTTACACTATTGTAGAGAATTTTGCCATTATTCCCGGTTTAAATGTGTCACAAGATGTAAATAATGATATTGCTTTTAGAACCTCTTTATTCGATTTTAATTTTTTAGGGCAAAATCAAATAATTGGTGGATTTTACAGTAAAAATGTTTTTGATTCTTATGGAGTATTCTGGGAAGCCCCTAATCTATTTACCCGAAAGTTAGGCTTTGGTTTAAATTATCAAAATAATGTACTTCAAGAACCAATATTTTTTCAGGATGGTAGCGATGTAGATTATAAGTTTGACAGTTCATCTTTTGAGTTTCGTTTTTTTTATGAACACAACTTTAAAAACAGATTTGAACTTGGATTAAATTTTGCCAACATAAGCTATAATTTGTTAAATGGCAATGTACCCGAAAATATTCCTGAAAATTTAGAACTCAATAGAATTTCGGTTGTTGGAGAATATCAATTCAATAACCTTGCTATAGAGTATCAATATGTAAATGGTTTTAGAAGTATTTTTTCTTATGAATTTACTCTAGACTCTCAAGGCGACAATACCTTATTGCGCAATTCTTTTGTAGGCAGAAATGATTTTGAGTATTTTAAAAGAGTTGGAGCCAGAGGCAATTGGGCTAATAGGTTGCGTTTGGGTATTGCTACCAATGGTTCAACACCATTTGCACCATTTGCATTGGATAATCAGCTAAACATTAGAGGGGTTGGAAATGTAGTTGACAGAGGCGCAGCATCAATTGTGCTGAATACCGAATACAGATATACCATTTACGAAAAAGGTTGGTTCGCTTTGCAAGGCAATGCTTTTATTGATACCGGTACATGGCAAAATCCAGGTGAAGAAATATCTGGTTTAGTGAAGGCAGAGAATGCCTCTTTATTCTCAGGCTTGGGTCTTAGATTTATTCATAAGCGAATTTTCAATGCTGTCTTTAGGTTAGATTATGGTTTTAGTGTTGGAGATAAATCTAATAGTGGCCTTGTTTTCGGAATTGGGCAGTATTTTTAATTTGTAAGGAATTCTTTCTGCGATGATCCATTTGTAATCTTCTAACAAAACAATATTGCTGCCTCATTTCAAAACCTTTAAACTAAACCATTTGGGCTAAGTAAGGACTTATAAAAAGAGCGAGGCACGAGCCTGATTATGTTTCAGATGGTTATCGAGACCGTCTTAGAACAAATGGTTTTCTTTGCTATGGTAAAAAGGAACAGCATAGGCTGGGGTGGTGAAATGAATTTTGCTTGTGAAAAGAAAAATATAACTATTTTGTTATATTTTTAATAAAATTGAGCACCCCAATAAAAATGATTGCCAATGAATAAGGGAAAGACTATTAAGGTTTTTGTACAGAAGGCAGAAGATGGTACCTATTGGGGCACCACACAGAATATTCCTGGGGTAGTAACTGCCTATGGTAATTCCTTGGAAGAATTAAAAAGAAATTTAAAAGTTGCCTTTGATGATTATTTGGAATTGGCTGAAGAAGAAAAAGAAGATTGGGTAAATGACATAAAGAAAATAACCGATTGGGATTACCAAATGGATTTACAAGCCTTCTTTTATCTCATTCCGGAAGTTAAAATTTCTGCCATTGGAAAAAAGGCAAAAATCAATGAGTCCTTAATGCGTCAGTATGTAACAGGAAAAGCAGCTGCGTCAGAGGAACGCGTTAAGCTTATTGAAAAAGCTATACATGAATTAGGGCGAGAGTTACAATCGGTGTCGTTTTAAAAATTGCAATTATGGAAATTAAGACTATCAAATCAGAAGAACAGTACAAAAAATACCTCAGCAGGATGAATGAAATTTTTCATGCTGAACACGATACTCTTGAAGGCAAAGAGCTTGATTTGCTGGCTGATGTTTTGGAAAAGTATGAACACGAACACTACCCAATCGAAAAACGGACTCACTAAAGCTATCCATTTAATTACAGAATAACTTGGATTGCTGAGAATGTTGGTAGGAAAGTCTAAGAAAAAATACTATTAATAAAAGGTGACCGAATCGCCAAGCCTGGTTGGCATGCAACTCCTTTAAGCGAAAAAACCACATCGAAAGATGTGATTTTGTTGTTTCAAAGGAATAAACTGGCTAGAATTCAGTATATAAATTATATCTAAAAGCATATAATATTTAAATAAAAGATATAAATATATGTAATTGCATATAATTTACTATATTTGTTGTAAATTATATTCATAAGCATATAATGAAAGATGTATCAGCCTTTGTAAAAGAAAGTAGAAAAGAAGTGAATCTTACCCAAAAAGAATTCGCTGAACGAGCTGGTGTTGCCCTTACCGTAGTCCGCAAGATAGAACAGGGCAAAACCAATTTGAATATGGACAAAGTCAATCTTATATTGAGTATGTTCGGGCATGCCCTTGCAGCGGTTCCAAGTAAAGACCTTAAAAATAGAGATACCCAAAACCTGTGAGAAAAGCAATTATACTCTATAATGAGATCAAGGCAGGAGAGCTTGTCGAAACTGATGAGGGTGACTATATTTTCCAATACGACAGTAGTTATGTGGACAGTCACCCGCAACAATTCCTATCTTTTACAATGCCTGTTAAGAAAGAGCCATATAAAGACAATAGACTTTTTCCCTTTTTTGAAGGATTAATCCCTGAAGGTTGGTTATTAAACATTGCTACCAAAAATTGGAAGTTAAATCCAAATGACCGTATGGGTCTACTATTGGCTTGTTGTCAGAATTGTATAGGTGCTGTAAGCGTTCAACCTATAATAAAGCCCAATGAAGAATAAATGTTTATACTGTTATAAAGATTTAACAGGGGAAATTGATTTTCATGAAACCTGTAGTCTATCATTTTTTGGAAAAAAAGAAGCCCCAAAATTAGAGTACACATTAGACCAAATGTCGGAATTGGCGAAAAACGTCATAGAACGCAGCATATCGGTTCCAGGGGTACAGCCCAAACTCTCCATGTCATTAATCAATGAAGTTAAAAACGAAAGTGATTTTCGCTTGACTGTAGTTGGTGCTTTAGGTGGAAATTACATATTTAAACCCCCATCAACTGAATACCCGGAAATGCCCGAGAATGAACATGTAACTATGCGTATTGCGGAATCATTTGGTATACAAACTGTGCCCTCTAGCTTGATTCTATTACAATCCGGTGAACTGTCCTACATCACCAAACGAATTGATAGAACTGATAATGGCCATAAGATACATATGCTCGATATGTTTCAAATCACCGAGGCTTTCGACAAGTACAAAGGTTCCATGGAAAAAATTGGAAAAGCACTAGGCGACTACTCGAATAACACCATGTTGGACAAAATTTTCTTTTTTGAACTGGCTTTATTTAGTTTTCTCACTGGAAACAACGACATGCATTTGAAGAACTTCTCCATGCATCTTACCAATTCCGGATGGGTATTGACACCTGCTTATGACCTCCTCAACGTAGGTATAGTAAATCCTGATGATAATGAAGAATTGGCTCTTACTTTGGATGGTAAGAAAAGCAACCTAAAACGTGTCCATTTTGAATCTTTTGGAAAGGGCTTAGAATTGACCAACAAGCAAATTGATAATGTTTTTAATCGGTTTTATATAAAAAAGAAAGTAGCATTGACATGGTTAAATACTTCTTTTTTATCCGATACCATGAAAGAAAAATATAATGCTTTGCTCAATAAACGATATGATCGGATTTTTGGATAAAAAACTTGTAAAATTGAGCATATTTTTCTATTTTATTTCAAGGTGACCTATTCGGTGAGCATGAAAATTATAAAGTTGTAAACCCCCTGAAAACAGGGCTTTTGGTAGGTAGGTTCTAGTCCCTCCGGCTCCACCTACGCCCTCCGAAGTTTCGAGTTTACGAGAAACGAAGGAGGGCTTTTTTATGTTTTATTCTAAAATCATGTGACTGCACTGTCGGGCTTCGGTGGATTTGGATCCACAAAAGGCCAAATATGATGTAGGCGAAGTTTTAAAATTTCCTGAAATCGTAAAAAAATTTTGTAGATTGATGTTTCAACAATTCTTTTTAGGTTATGGAGCTACCCTACGCCGTATACATTCTTAAATGTGCCAACGGACAGTTTTACACCGGATACACGGAAAATATAACGAACCGTTTGAAAGCACACAGTAACGGGGAGGTGCATTTTACAAAAGATAAACTTCCTGTAGCGCTTGTACATTTGTCCTTATTTGCTGAGAAACAAAAGGCATACGATTTTGAACGGTATATGAAAAGTGGCTCCGGTATAGCCATTAGGAACAAACGGTTTGTGTAGACCGTCCAAGTATGGTATCCTGTGGTAAATTGGGTGGATAATCTTGCGGATTCCCCAGCATTACGCAAAAATTATCAGTAAAAAAGTAAAGGCGGATATGGCGCTTTTAAAAGAAAAGTTAGAATCTAGAAAATCTATTGACATATTAAATTCAGGACTGATTAAAATAAATGAATTTAATAAAAGATAAATTACCGCTTTGTTTAAGAAATAATATTGTGCCTAACTTTTATCTGACACTATCCCTATAACTCTTTAGTTTTCATGCTCAACATATCCAAGACAGCATAAATGAAGTTACCTTTTATCCAATCTTCGTTTGAATTTATTCATTAGTGATAGTTTGAACTTAAATAGAATTTAATTTGTGACTTAGTCACAGTTGCACCTATAAGGTTTGATATAATCCCAAAATCTTTCCCCATAAGTTGATATTCTGAGCTTGGTTGGAGTTTCAAAAAGTTTCCAATTATCATAAGGGAAATCACAGAATATGTAGTCCTTTATATAATTATCATCATTAGTCATTTTTGCGATTACTATTGAGTGACCTCTTACATCGTAAAGAGAAACTTTTCTTAAATAACTTGAGTTGAGTTCAACCTCATCTATTGAAGCAAGAGGCACACCGTTGTCCAGCACATGATTTAACAGAGTATAACAAGAAACAGAATTCTTGGTTACCATTTCCTCTAACAATTCTAAAGTGGAATTAATATAATACCTAATGTGTTTTATACCACCAGATTTTATAAAAGTTCTTTTATTTGGATAAAATCTAATCTTACTTTCAAGAATATCCCATTGTTTAACCTCAAAATCTCTAATTTTTGCAAAATCCTTATTTTCCAATTTACGTGATACCCGATCGATTTCTCTCTTTATTAGCAACCTACTTTCAAATAACAAATTTGCAGCTTCATTTTCATCCCCCCTCTCAGAATCCACATACGAGTCTAATAACCTGTAATAGTCTATTTGTGTTTGACCGTACATTGGTTGTAAGGATGTGAAAAAAAATACCATAACCTTAACTAGAAGACAAATATTATTTGGCATTGGTTCTGATATTTGAAAAATTAATAGTTTATGTAATATCTATTATTATAGACACAAGATTTATATTTATATCAAAAATGCGTTGGCAGGCCACATTTGCAGCACTTGATTGTCCCATTTATCCAATGATTTTGTAAATCCATTGACAATCTTAAGAAATTCAATTGCAAAATATAAAAATTCATCTTTTGTTGGCTCTTTACTAAGAACTATTGTACCTATACTAGTAGTTATTTCGAATTCTTTCAAAAGACCTTTGTTAGAATGAGCGATTTTATTTCTTAACCTCCAAATTGAATCTAAACTATTATGAATATCTACTATTCCATTATCATTTTTAGTACCTAAAAAAGAATTCACTTTTTTGAACTTACCACTAAACAGTTGGCCTTTTGATTGTTCAGCAGATATAGACTTCAAAAGTTTTTTCTTTAATTCATCCAAACTATTAAACTCTTCTAACTCCGAGGCTGAAAAATTAACCTGACTAAAAGCTGATTTTCTTAGTTTATCATTTCTTAGAAGACTCAATTCAACTATGTCTTTAATGTAATGCTCTGTTGTAGAAGTAAAATTTATTATCGAAGAGGATAATGAACTTAACCATAATTCATTTAAAATGAATAAAGGTGCCTCTTTCAAACGTTCAATTAGCGGATCAGTTATTATTGACATACTTGCTTTTTCTAAGTCAAAGCGCAAAGCCTTTTCCCAATTAAGACACTCTTGGTCTGTAAATTGTGTAGAAATTAATAACTGTAAATTGAGAATTGAAATAGTACTTAAAAAACTTGAATAGCAACCAGAGTAAGGAAGACCAGATTTATTCATATTTTTAAGTCCTTCGGAGTTGCCTAAATTTAACTCCTGTAGTTCGTCATTAACAAAAGGTAACTTTCAAAAATTTAGAGCTGCTTAATGATAATCTAAGTCATCACTTTGTTCCACACTATCTAACCAAGTTAAGAAAATACTTTTAATCTACAGAATCCAGATACTCAAAAATTCCTAAAAGATATTCCTCCTCAAATACCCATTGACAAATTTCCCATCCGGGTCATACGATTTAGCTAATGCAACAAAATCTCCATATTTTTCATACCGACTTTGCAGGGTTTTAGGATTCATTGTAAACAGTTTTCCCCAATGCGGCTTGGCATTAAACGGCGCCAAAGCGGCTTCAATTTTAGGTAATAAAGCGAGTACTTCTTTGGTCTTTTGCTTCCAGGTTGTGTGAATGGTTATAGAATCTTGTTTGTAGCAAGGACTCATCCAAAAGTCATCCGCAGCAATGCTTCTTATTTCGGAAATTAAAATGTGTGGGTAAATTTCCTCCTTCATTTTTTCAATCGCTAACAAACCAGCAACAGCATGCTCCCGAGGAATATAATACTCCGATTGCAATTCTTCTCCTGCACTAGGCATAAAACCCATTTTAAAATGAGGTAAACGGTCATACCAAGGTCCTGGAACACCCATTTGTTCTGTGCAGTTTTCCGGAGAAATGGCTACAATGGGATGCATATTCACGGTCGCCGGTTTTGCCCCATAAAAATCCTGACCTAAGTCGACCACTTCCGCATCTGTCCTTCTTTTAATCCACACTTCGCTGACTTTACTGTCCATCCAATCGGTAAACAGACTTACGCTGTACCCGCTTGACATAATAGCATCAAAATGAGATACTACAGAGTCCATGGGGAGATCCAAAAATAAATCTTGCCGCACCTCATAGGTGGGCTGTATTTGCAAAGTAACTTTTGTAATCACTCCAAAAGCACCCAACCCCACCACCACTGCATTAAAATCAGGATGACTCCGGTCCAAATGAACCAAACTGCCATCGGGTTTTACAAGTTCCAAAGCAATTACTTCTGTTGCCAGATTGCCGTTACCCACACCTGATCCGTGCGTAGCGGTGGCACAAGCGCCTGCAACCGAAATGTGCGGTAGCGATGCGAGGTTGCGAAGGGCATATCCCTGTTCGTGAAGTGTTTGAGCAAAATCCCCGTAGCGGGCACCTGCTTCTACAGTAAGCGTTTTATTTTCCATATCAAGCTGTACGACTTTGTTCAGCTTTTTAGTGGAGATCTGATTCGTTGGAGTGTCTGCTATATCGTTAAAGCAATGCGTTGACCCCAAGGCCTTTTGTTTGGATAGCTTTTTTACCAATTGCTGCACCTCTTCAACAGAATTTGGTTCAAACAAATTCCGGGCCGTGTAGGTATAGTTCCCGGCCCAGTTTTTTCTCTCAATTACTTCCACGGTGCTTTTATTTTTCTGTTGCTGCATACATGAAACATTCGGCAATAATAAACCTCCGGTTACAGCCAAACTTGTTTTTGCAATAAACTCCTTTCGCTTCATAAAAATAACTTTGTATTAAACATATGAACCACAAAGAATGGAACCTACTGAGCACTTAAAGCTTACACCTTCTTGGGAAGGAAGTTAGCCAATTTTCTACAAACTTTCTGCAGGGAAATCATTCTTTCTCTTTTAATAACAAATCTGTCAATATGGCATTGGATAAAGGCTTAACTATGATTTGGGTAACTATATCATAGCTTTTGGCTCTTTCAATCTCCTCGGAGCTCATATAAGAACTGACTACATAAATTTGAGGTTTGTTATCTACAGGCAATTCCACATAATTATCCAAAAATTCCCATCCGTCCATTATCGGCATATTTAAGTCTAAAAAGATAACATCGGGTAATTTTTTTTTGGAGTTGGCTAGATGTCGTAAATTTTCTAAAGCCTCTTTACCGTTTTCAAATACGACTATGTCGGAAACAAAAAAACTATTATGATTCAATAAAAATTTAGTTCCGTAAACAAAAATCGGATCATCATCTATAATGCAAACAATCCTTTTGCTCATTAGCTTAACCATTTAACTGATAAGAAAGGAAGTATTGTTAAATGACAAATAGGTAGTGCTTCATAGTCGGTACTATTTTTCATTATAACAGTATTTTTCTTACATATTTGATTACAATATAGGAAAAAAATTTGATAGATATTTACTATTCTAACCTTCTAAGAATTTTCCGTTTTCATTTCCTTGGGTACATTAGGAATAAGCGTCTTAAATATTTACTCTTTACTAAGAACCCACCACCAACCACCTCAATACCTCCCATACATTCTGAGCCAAAATACGTTGTCCTTCCACGGTAGGATGAATCCCATCAGCTTGGTTTAATTTGGGAATGCCACCGACATTTTCCAATAAAAAAGGGATTATAGCAATGTTATTCTTTGAGGCCAGTTCAGGAAATATATTTTTAAATCCTGTGGTATATTCCTGTCCCATATTTGGCGGAATCTGCATTCCGGCCAACACTATTTTGGTCTCTGAATTCTTTTCCCGTACCACATCAATAATTGCCTGTAAGTTGTTTCTTGTTTCGTCTAAGGGTATCCCGCGAAGCCCATCATTTGCGCCCAATTCCAGCACAAAAATATCTATATCCTGAGTGAGGAGCCATTCAATACGGTTCTTTCCCCCCGCTGTTGTTTCGCCACTTAACCCGGCATTGATTACCTCATAGGGTAAATCTAGAGAATCAAGTTTTCTTTGTATAACCGCCGGAAAGGCATTATCGGGATCTAATCCCATACCCGCAGTTAGGCTATTACCAAAAAACAATATTTTTTTGGTCTCGGTTTCCGTTTTCCGCTCTTCCTCTTCTTGCTGAACAGGCTGATTTTCGCGATTTTTTATTTGACTATCACCACAGGAGAGATTGGTAGCTATCACTAAAAAATAACAAAAGATTAACAGGGTTCTCATGTCGACAGGAATTTAAATTGAAATTAGTTCTTTAATTTGTCCGTTTAGAAATTACAGCTAATAAAGCGGTTCAATGGCAAAGATATTAAACGTTCAGCATCTGGAGAAAAACTACGATAGTGGCACTAAAAAACTCACTGTTTTACACGACATCAGTTTTAGCGTAGAAGAAGGCGAAACCTTTGCTATTGTAGGACCTTCCGGAAGTGGTAAGACCACACTATTAGGACTTTGTGCAGGACTGGACCAACCGGATTCAGGAACTATTTCTCTGTGCGGAACGGAACTAAATGGTTTAAGTGAAGACGAACGGGCTTTACTGAGAAACCAACATGTTGGTTTTGTTTTTCAAGACTTTCAGTTGCTCCCCACGCTTACCGCACTAGAAAATGTTGCTGTTCCACTGGAATTGAAAGGGGATAAAAATGCAATATCTACAAGTAAGGAATTACTGGGAAAAGTAGGTCTTGGAGACCGTTTTAACCATTATCCCTCCCAACTTTCAGGTGGGGAGCAACAACGAGTTGCTCTTGCAAGGGCTTTTTCCAACAATCCTTCCATCCTCTTTGCGGATGAACCCACCGGAAACTTAGATGCAGAAACCGGAGAAAAAGTAGTTCAGTTGCTTTTTCAACTTAACAAGCAGTTGGGTACCACCTTAGTTATGATTACGCACGATTTAGAACTAGCTGAAAAAACGCAACGAATCCTCCAATTAAAAGGAGGAAAAATTATAGAAAATCCGGTTGCTGCTTTATGATACAACAAAATAAAGCTAGTGTATCACGGGCTAATGTACGATGGCTTTTTAAAATGGCTTGGCGCGACGGCAAGGCAAGCATCAAGAAATTAACCCTATTTATTGCCTCTATTGTTTTGGGTATTGCTGCGGTGGTTGCCATTCAATCTTTTGGGGATAATCTTAAAAGCAATATAGCACTACAGTCTAAATCCTTGATGGGTGCCGATTTTAAAATAGACAGCAACCAACCGCCAAACGAAATAGTTCAGAAAATCATAGATTCGTTGGGCGGTGCAAAAGCCCGTGAAATTAGCTTTTCTTCCATGGCAGCCTTTCCTAAAAACGGCTCCAGTAAATTGGTACAAGTTAGGGGTATCGAATCAGGTTTCCCTTTTTATGGCGAATTGGAAACCAAACCGGTTTCGGCTTCCAGTTCGTTTCACACTCAAAGTGGCGCACTGGTAGATATTACGGCTATGTTTCAATTGAATCTTAAGCCGGGAGATAGCATTAAAATTGGACAAATTACTTTACCAATACTAGGTGAATTAATATCCATTCCAGGAAGTTCTTCTATTTTTGGTGCTGTGGCACCACCTGTTGTCATCCCTTATCAATTAATAGAAGCAACGGGATTGGTGCAAACCGGTAGTCGCATTGATTATGATTATTACTTTGTAAGCGACGATGATTTAAAAATTGATCTGCTCTACGAAAAAATTGGGAAGGTCTTGGAAGCTCAGGAAGCTGACCTAGATACCCATACTTCCACCAGTAGAAGATTGGGTAGGCGGTATGACAACTTCGGAAAGTTTCTGAATATTATCGCTTTTATCTCGCTCTTGCTGGGTTGTGTTGGTATAGCCAGCGCCATTAATATTTACATTAAACAAAAACTGGGTTCAGTGGCGATACTAAAATGTCTTGGAGCTACAAAAAAACAGACTTTTCTTATTTATTTAATTCAAATAGCAGTTATAGGCTTATTGGGTGGAAGTATCGGTACAGCTCTAGGTCTTGTTATACAACAAGTTTTTCCATTTTTCCTGCAAGACCTTTTACCGTTAGATGTTGAAATAGCCGTATCTCCTCAAGCAATCATCATGGGGCTTCTACTAGGCGTCTTTATGTCGGTTTTATTTGCGCTCTATCCGTTAATGAACACTATTTATACTTCTCCTTT
>CAYTDS010000008.1:11408-19323 GCA_964436555.1 uncultured Flavobacteriaceae bacterium
GGTACTTTTTTAATAAGTACACTTTATTTTACCAAAGATGTACTATTGGCTCAGGCTTCTATTGAAGAACAGTCTTCGAGTCCAAATATCATTTTGCTAGACGTGCAAACAGAACAAAAAGATGCTGTTGTTAATAGTATTTCTGCGCAAGACTTACCGCTATTAGATGATATCCCGATTGTTACTATGCGAATTACAAGCATTAATGGCAAATTGGTAAATGAAATTCGCCAGGATAGTACTTCTAAAATAAACAGATGGATACTAAACCATGAATTTAGAACTACCTACCGTGATTCGCTCGTGGCTTCGGAAACACTTCAGGAAGGAAAATGGACATCTCGTGTTACTTCTACGGCATTAATCCCTATTTCTGTCAGTGATAATTTTGCGGAGGACGCCAAAGTAAAAATAGGAGATTTAATTATTTTTAATGTTCAGGGTGTATTACTGAATACTATGGTTGGAAGTATTAGAACGGTGGACTGGAGTAGAATGCAACCTAATTTTACCATTGTTTTTCCTATGGGTGTTCTAAATAAAGCGCCGCAATTTAGAGTGCTTACCACCAATGCCCCTAGCGAAAAAGCTTCGGCCGACTTGCAAAAAGAACTGGTACAAAAATTTCCAAATGTGTCTGTTTTAGACTTGCGCCAATTGTTAACTGTAATTGAAAAATTGCTGGACAAAATTTCTTGGATTATCAATTTTATGGCGTTCTTCAGTATTTTTACAGGGATAATTGTTTTACTTGGTGCGATAAGAACCAGCAAACATCAACGTATTCGTGAAAATGTACTGTTACGCACTCTGGGAGCTACAAGTAAACAAGTATTAAGAATTACAGCGCTAGAATATATTTATCTCGGTATATTGGGAAGCATGGCCGGGATAGTATTGTCTTTACTTAGTAGTCAACTCATAGCCATGTGGATGTTCGATACTCCTTTTACCCCATCGTGGGTGCCCTTTTTGATTTTGTTCCCGGGAATAACCTTATTGGTACTAGCCATTGGTCTCGGAAATAGTTTAGAAGTAATTAAAAGTCCACCTCTTGCAGTGCTTCGAAAACAAGGAATTTAATATTTTGATGTTGTTCTTTACTTTTAAGTACATGTTTATGTTTTGGAAAACACAGCACAACCCACATGTTATACTACTTTTTAGCTCCACCACAAAGTATAGTTGATTTTGAAGTTATTCATTATCCGCAAATTAAAGTGCTAAAAATTATAAATTCAATAGAGAATTACATCTTTATATAATAATCAGATTATTTTTTCTATCTTGGACATAAGCGATTATTAATAAAATTTCAATGAAAACCAGAAAAGTTGCCGTGTTGGGACCTATACCCAGAGACCGTATCACCACCCATAATGGCGAGGTAATAGAAAAATATGGATGTGCAACACACACTGCTATTGCACTATCTAATCTTTTAGCAGCAGATGATGTGGTTATTCCGGTAACTCATGTCCGAAAAAAAGATGAAACAGCAATAAGAAACATATTTAGTCCCTATGCCAATATTACTTTATCACATATTGATTCTGCAGAGGACCAAGGGGACGTTATCAACCTAAATTTTGTAGATCAGAATAAACGTCTGGAAAAACAAGTAGCCTTTATGAATCCTATAGTTCCGGAAGATATAAAAGATATTCTGGATAGTGAAGTTTTTGTATTTGTACCTGTTACCGATTTTGAAGTGCCACTAGAAACACTAAAATACATTAAAGAGAATAGCAACGGCATTATTGTGTTTGATGCCCATGGTCCTACCAACACACTTACTATTCACGGTGACCGACTAATGAAATTCTGGGTAGATCGGGACCGCTGGTTACCCTACATAGATATTCTTAAAATGAATTTAGAAGAGGCCAACTGCAGCTGGTTTGAGAAAGAGTATACACTTTCGGAATTAGAGGGTAACGAAGAGATAGCCATGGAAAAGTTACCATTATTTGCTAAGCACTGTCTTAGTAAAGGTTTGAAAGCGCTTTACATTACATTGGATTCCAGAGGAGTTATGGTCTACACCCTTAAAAATGGTGTTTTTCATGAAGAATTGGTTCCTTCAATAAAGGTAGAAAATGTAATTGATACCACCGGATGTGGTGACTCGTTTGCCGGTGGGGTGGCCTTTGGCATGTTAAAAGACAGAAATGATTTTGTACAAGCCGCCCGATACGGAAATGTTCTTGGGGCGCAACGAACCCAAGGAAAAACATTTGAGGTATTTAAATCCTTGTCAGAAACTGACCAAATGATAAAAAAAAGCTACCAAACCTAAATGTGGCCTATAGTGAAACTTGGTTTTTTAAACCCTGCATTTCAAAGCCTAAATTGTTAGAATCAAAATAAATAATCCGCCAGAAAGGAAGACCAGCGGACTATTTGAGGAAAAATAACAAACAACAACCACTTTATACTATTAAGACTACAAAGTATATAGTTAGCTTTTGAAATATAAGAAAATAAGTGCTAAAAAACTATTTTTCAAGGGCTTAAGAAAAAATGAAAACGTTATAGAAAAAATAAAAACGTTTTCGTGTTAACAATTTCTTGAATAATAAACTCAATATTTATTGTAGCTTAGAACTGATACATTCGTAATTTAGGTCCTACATATTTATCAAATTGTGAATTAATGGCTGTCAGAAGGCAAATTACTCTTAAAGAAATAGCACGTGAATTGGATGTTTCCATTTCTACAGTTTCCAAGGCAATTAGAAACAGTCAGGAGGTTAGTATGGATACCAGAGAGAAGATACAGGCCTTTGCCAAATTTTATAATTATCGGCCAAATAATATAGCCCTAAGTCTTAAAAATAGGCGTACAAAAAACATTGGTGTAATTATACCTGAAATTGTGCATCACTTTTTCAGTACGGTAATTTCCGGTATAGAGCGTATTGCAAATTCAAAAGGATATAATGTCATTATTTGTTTGTCTGAAGAATCGTTGGACAAGGAAGTAATTAACATGGAAATGTTGGCCAATGGGAGTATTGATGGATTTATTGTCTCACTATCAAAAGAAACATTGGCAAAAAAAGATTATCGTCATTTTCAAGAAGTATTAAATGAAGGAATTCCTTTAGTTCTCTTTGACAGAGTAACCAATGAGATTAATTGTGACAAAGCCATTGTGGATGATACACAGGCGGCATATGATGCAGTAAATGTTCTTATCCGCTCCGGAAGTAAAAAGATTGCATTGATAACAACAGTTGATTATATAAGTGTTGGTTACTTGAGAACTTTGGGGTATCACAAAGCACTACATGATGCCGGATTTGTGGTAAATCCCGATTTAATTGTTAAAATTGAGGACACCGAAGGCTGTAATCAGAAAATAGCAGAACTATTCCGGACTGAAAAGTTTGATGGCCTCTTTGGTGTGAATGAATTTTTTGCCGCTAGTGCAATGAAAATAGCACGAGACATGGGACTTAAAGTGCCAGAGGATATTACTTTTATTGGTTTTACAGATGGAATTCTTTCCAAATGCTCCTCGCCACCACTTAGTACTGTTGCGCAGCATGGAGATGAAATGGGTGAGGCAGCAGCCAAAATGCTCATAGAAAAATTGGAAAACCCTGTTAATAGCGAGGTTTTTCAAACACAAATAATAGCAACATCTGTTATAGAGAGAGAGTCGACAGCAAGAGCAATGTCATATATGAATTGAAGTACTGTATAGAGGTGATTTTTATATAAGGGATGCATAAGACACCTTCAATAACAAACTATTTTAACCTCAAAACATAACCAAAGGCGCAAACAAAAATTATAAACTATAATTTACTATTTTTAATAAAAACCAAAAAATAAATCAGGATGTTATGTTGAAACAACAACGAGTGGTTATAGAAGATGTTAAGCCTCAAATAGCGTGTGGCGCTTTTTTTATCAAAAGAGTTGTTGGGGAAGTAGTAGTAGTCTCTGCGGATATCCTTGCAGACGGTCATGATGTTATGCAAGCCGAGTTACTATTTAGGCATGAGACGGACAAAGAATTTAGCGCTATCCGAATGGCTCACCATGGTAATGACTACCATACAGCCTCTTTTAGGGTCCAGAATCAAGGATTCTACGAATATAAAATAAGCGCTTGGGTAGACAATGCCCTGAATTGGCAACATGGAATTGATGCCAAACTTAAAGATGGTCAGCATGTTAAAAGTGAATTATTAGATGGTGTACAATATTTAAAATACCTGATAAAAAAGGGTCCGGCCGAAGAAAAGTTGTATTTGGAAAATATCATCACTATTTTTCAAGACGAAGCTTCATACAATATTGCAATTGAAGAAGCTACCTCGCAAAAGTTACACCACTTGCTATTGCAATATCCTGAGCGCAATTTGGCAAATACCAGCACCACATTAAAAGTTTATGTTGACCGAAAAAAGGCAAATTTCAGCACTTGGTATGAGTTCTTCCCAAGATCCTCAGCTGCCGAAGCCGGGAGACACGGCAATTTTAAAGATGCGGCCAACATACTGCCCAAAATAGCCAAAATGGGTTTTGATGTATTATACTTTCCGCCCATACATCCTATTGGTGAACTAAACCGAAAGGGAAAAAACAACGCAACCAATGCTCAGGAAGGAGACACCGGAGTGCCTTGGGGTATCGGATCCAAACATGGTGGACACAAAGCTATCCATCCGGAATTGGGTACAGAACAGGATTTTAAAGACATTATTGAAAAAGCAAAGCAACTGGGATTAGAAATTGCCATGGATCTTGCCTTTCAGGCTGCACCGGATCACCCATACATTACCTCCAATCCGGAGTGGTTCAAAAAAAGACCGGATGGCACTATGCAATATGCCGAGAATCCGCCGAAAAAATACCAGGATATCGTAAATTTTAATTTTGAAAGCAAGGCATATAAAGAATTATGGGCCGAATTACTTAGTGTTACCCTCTACTGGGTAGAAGAATTTGGTATTGAGATTTTCAGAGTAGACAATCCACACACAAAACCCTATTTTTTCTGGAATTGGCTTATAGCTCAGGTACAAAGTAAGCACCCTAATGTCCTTTTTCTTGCGGAGGCATTTTCCAGGCCAAAAGTTATGCAACAACTAGCAAAACAAGGATTTTCACAATCATATACCTATTTTACATGGCGAGTTAGTAAGCAGGAATTGATTGAATATATGCTGGAACTTACGCAAACAGAAATGAGGGAATACTACCGTCCCAATTTCTGGCCAAATACCCCGGACATTAATCCATACCATTTACAGGGATCAAATGAGGCAATGCACCTCTTACGTTATGCACTAGCGGCAACCTTGTGCAGTAATATTGGGATCTACGGACCCGTTTTTGAATATATGGTAAGTGATGCCATGCCGGGAAAAGAAGAATATCTCAACTCTGAGAAATATGAAATAAAACATTGGGACTGGTCTATTCAAAACAAAGTTACCTATATCATTACTAAAATAAATGAGGCAAGACATCAACATGCATCGTTGCAGCAAACCTGGAATATTGAATTTTGCCCGATAGAAAATAATTACCTTATTGCTTTTTATAAATGGAATGAGGATAAAACCGACGAAACGCTAACCATAATTAATTTGGATTCCCATAATTCCCAAAAAGGAGTTGTTCAACTACCGTTGCAAGCCTTGGGGATACAGCCCGGACATGCGCTTATAATGCATGATGTAATTACGGACAACAGTTATGTATGGCGTAGCGAATGGAACTATGTAGAATTAAATACCGCTTTGCCTTTTCACCTGTTCCACATTAAAAAATAATTATGGCTAAAAAAAAACAGGAACACGATACTGTTGTACAACCCCCCTATTCCTTTAATGTGGCGTGGGAGGAACTTTTGGAAGATAAAAATTTTATTAAAGTATTCCTTTCAGATGTTCTGGAAGATTATATTTTAAAACAGCGCTGGTACGGCGGTAAATCAAGTAAGTTAAAGTATATTGAACTTCCTGAATATTTCCGTATTCAGCAAAGAGGGGAACTTTATTATGGGCTGCTCCTTGAAGTTAACTTTGTAGAAGCTTTCTATCAGCATTATTTTTTACCAATCGCCTTTGTTACTGATGAAACCTTTGCCGAAAAAGACCGGATTTTATCGCTTACAATTAACGGCCAAAAAGGATTTTTAATAGATGCCCTTAATCTAGAAGCTTTCCGGAAATTGGTTTTTGAAAGAATTATGACTGCTGTTCCTAATGATACCACTAAAGTTCGTTATCATAAAAGTATTTATTTTACAGATACCGAATATATTTCTTCCCGATTCATGGGAATGGAGCAAAGCAATACTTCCATCATCATCAACAACAAAACCGTAATCAAATTTTTTAGAAGAATCTATGCTGATAAAAATCCGGATTATGAGATGAGTCGGTTTTTGTCGGAACGCAAAGAATACAAAAATACTCCGGCTTATTTGGGAAGTATTAGCATTATTGACAGCGATAATGACAACATTACCATTGCGCTAATGCAAGAATTAGTAGCCAATGAAGGTGATGCCTGGGAATTTATGCTGGGAGAATTAGATAAGGTTTTTGCCAATCTAAAACATAAAAACATTCAAATTGGCAAACTCCCAAAAATTGCATTGTTCCAAAGAACCCAAATTAGGGATGTTCCTCCCGAAATTATTGACTGGGCCGGACTCAACATATTTTTAAAACTGCAGACTCTTGCCAAAAGAACTGCCGAAATGCATATTGCATTAGGTTCAGAATTTGAAGACACCTCCTTTACGCCCACTCATTTCAACGGTGATTATGAAGTATGGTTAAAAAACCGCTTGCTATATCAGTTCCAAAATCGTTTAAATATTGTAGAAAACAACCTGCATCGATTAGATGGGAGAGCTTTGGATCTAGCTAATGTTTTTTTAGAGCGAAAAAATGAGATTCGTAAGAAGTTCGTAAACTTTGATTGGACAAAATTAAAGGGGGAACGCATTCGTGTGCATGGCGATTATCATTTGGGCCAGGTCTTGGTTCAGGGAGATGATTTCTATTTGTTGGATTTTGAGGGCGAACCGGAAAGCACCATCAGAGACAGAAAGGTAAAGCAACCCCCTTTAAAGGATGTTGCAGGCATGTTCCGGTCTTTTCATTACAGCATTTATGCCACTATTTTTAGCAATGGTGAAAAGTACCCTTACTCTCAAGATGATCTTTTTAAAGCGGGTGAAATTCTTTATCGTTACTTTATTGGCGTATTTTTAGAGACTTATATTTCATTAATTCAAAAACAGAATCTAAATATCGGGTACAATCAGGAACGCATTTTTATCCTTAAATACTGTATGCTGGAAAAAGCGGTTTATGAATTGGGATATGAAATGAATTCTAGGCCACTTTGGGCGGTGATTCCTTTAGAAGGCATTATGAATATAATTAATGAAACCAACTAATATTAAAAATTAAAATATGGGTAAAGTAATACCACACAGTTTGTTTTCTGAGTTCGATATTAATTTGTTTAAAGCAGGAAAGCATTATAGACTGTATGATAAGTTGGGTTCGCACCTCACTGAAGTAGACGGAGAAAAAGGAACCTACTTTGCTGTCTGGGCCCCCACTGCAAAATCTGTGAGTGTTGTGGGCAATTTTAACTACTGGTTAGAAGGTGATCATAAATTGAATGTGCGCTGGGATGGAAGCGGAATTTGGGAAGGCTTTATTCCGGGTATTGACAAAGGCTCTTTGTATAAATACAAAATTCACTCTCATAATAATGATATTAAAACAGAAAAAGCAGATCCATTTGCTCGTTTTTGCGAGCATCCACCAAACACGGCTTCCATAGTTTGGGACGCAGATTATAAATGGAAGGATAAAAAATGGATGGACTACCGGGTAGATAAAAACAGTCTGGACAAGCCTTTTTC
>CAYTDS010000008.1:19423-20631 GCA_964436555.1 uncultured Flavobacteriaceae bacterium
GAAGATGCCCATGGTCTTGGTTTTTTTGATGGTTCTCACTTGTATGAACATCCGGATAGAAGAAGAGGGTACCATCCCGACTGGAAGAGTCTTATTTTTAATTATGGAAGAAATGAGGTACGTGCGTTTTTAATTAGTAACGCCTTATTTTGGCTAGATCAATACCATGCAGATGCGCTTAGAGTAGATGCTGTTGCTTCCATGCTTTATCTAGATTATTCCCGTGAAGAAGGGGAATGGGAGGCTAATATTTTTGGTAATAATGAAAATTTAGAGGCTATTTCTTTTATTCGGGAGTTGAATGAGGAAGTTTATAAAAGTTTTAGAGGAGTGCAGACCATAGCAGAAGAATCCACAGCATTTTCTATGGTTTCTAAACCCGTAAACATAGGTGGACTCGGTTTTGGTATGAAATGGATGATGGGATGGATGCACGATACGTTGGAATATTTTAAAAAAGAACCCATTTACAGAAGACATCATCAAAACGATCTTACTTTTGGAATGACCTACACCTTTACGGAAAACTTTATGTTGCCCTTTTCTCATGATGAAGTAGTTTACGGAAAGCAATCCCTATTGTATAAAATGCCGGGAGATGAATGGCAGCGTTTTGCCAATTTGCGCCTGCTTTTTGGTTATATGTATACGCACCCGGGTACAAAGCTTATTTTTATGGGCGGAGAATTTGGGCAGTCTTCCGAATGGAATTTTCAGCAAAGTTTGGACTGGCACTTACTACAATATAACTTTCATTCCGGCGTGCAGCGACTCATAAAAGATCTAAACACTATTTACAAAGAATATCCCGCATTGTATGAAAAACAATTTAGTCCTGAAGGGTTTCAATGGATAGACTACGGAGATCATCAAAATTCTGTGCTTACTTACATCAGAAAAGGCCATGATGCCAAAAACGATATTATTGTAGCTTGTAACTTTACACCCATTCCAAGAGAGAACTATAGGGTGGGTATTCATAGGGCAGGTCCCTTAAAAGAAATCTTTAATAGTGACCGGGAAGAATATGGTGGTAGTGGCATGAAAAATGAGAAGTTAAAGGTAACTAAAACTCCCTGGCATGGTTATGAAAGATCAGTTGAAATTAACATTCCGCCATTGGGTATTGTAATTTTTCAATAAAGCAGTTGAAATTGTTTTTATAAAATGAGCCCGATGCTGAGAATTTATAACATAAATCCGCACCA
>CAYTDS010000009.1:0-20287 GCA_964436555.1 uncultured Flavobacteriaceae bacterium
CCAAGTCAGCCGGAGTATTGCTAACCATAGCATAAACCCTTATAGATAATTGTCCGGCTTGCTGTAAACTATCAATTAGTTCAATCATGTTTCGGTCCAACCCTGCATCATTTACGGTAGTTAGTCCATATTTAAAACAAAGTTGTTCTGCGTCTTTTAACGCTTCTATTTGGGTTGCTTTATTTAAAGGTGGTACAATAGCATCAATAAGGGCCATGGGGTTATCTATTAATACTCCGGTAAGTTTGCCATTTTTCTTTACAATTTCTCCTCCTTCAACTTTTGTTTCAAGTGTAATCCCGGCCAAATCCAGAGCTTTTTGGTTTACAATATAGGCATGACCATCTATTCGTTCTAAGACAACCGGAGTTTCCGCGAATAATTCGTCTAGCCTAGCTTTATCCGGAAATTCTTTTATCTCCCAATCGTTTTGGTCCCATCCTCTACCCCGAATAAAATTTTTAGGGTCCGCCTCCTGAAACTTTTTTACAATCTGAACAATTTCCTCAAAGCTCTTGGTTCCCTCTAAATTCGCAACCTGTTGGTTGAGGCCCAACCCATAAAAATGGCAATGTGCATCTATTAATCCGGGTGTTATGGTCTGCCCATTGGCATCAATACGGTTCTCAGATTCATAGCTATTCAAAATATCTTCAGTACTGCCCACGGCGATAAACTTACCATTTTTAACGGCGAACGCTGAGGCCTTTGAAAAAGCAGCATCCACGGTATAAATAGTTGCATTGAAAACCAATAAATCCGCATTATTCTTTTGTTCTTGGCAGCCCAAAAAGATAAAAAGAAGTAATCCAAATACTTTTTTCATTGAATTCATGAATTATAAAAAATGAAACACTCCTACTATGCAAATGTTTATTGAGGAATTACGCCTTTAACTCCTTTAATCTGCAAAGTGCCCTCCGAAGTTACAGCAATGCCGGAGATAGCATCCGATTCTGCCTTTAATGTAACCGTCACCAAAGAGCCTTCTACATACACTTTAAAACTAATTTCGTTGCCTTGGACCACAACACCTTCCGCATTAATACTACCAGCAGCCAGAATTATTTTAACAGCAAAACCATCTTGCTCTTTGTTTATGAGTAAATTCCCTTTACTGTATTCATAGGGCGCATTAGCAACGGTATAATTCCAATATCCTATCAAATCTTTTTCACCTAACCAAAGACTTCCTTTTATAATACTTGCATTTTTATGTGGTGGCTTTATGGCCGCATGTATTGATAAATTAAAAACAAAAAAAGAGATTCCAAAAAGGGCAACTACAAGTATTTTTAGATTTTTCATTTTAGGAGAATTGTGGTTATAAACTAAATATACAAAACAATTTTACAGTCAAATTGGTAACATGAAGTAATCACAAACTTTTTTCAACCGCAATCCATTCATTGATTTTTTCTTCCAATAAAACTAAAGGCAAGCTTCCGGAGTTTAAAACCTGATTATGGAATGCCCTAATATCAAAATCGTCTCGCAAAACTTCTTCAGCCCTAGAGCGAAGCTCACGAATTTTCAACTGCCCAATTTTATACGATAAAGCCTGTCCGGGTGTAGCCATGTATCGTTCAATTTCTGCTATTATCCCGGCTTCAGATTCTGCCTCATTATCCAGAGAATACTGAATGGCCTCCTCACGAGTCCAGCCTTTGGCATGTAAACCGGTATCCACAACTAAGCGTATGGCACGATGCATTTCCATACTAAGCATACCAAAATACTGATATGGATCTTCATATAATCCAAGTTCCTTCCCTAGAGACTCGGCATACAACGCCCACCCTTCGACAAAAACACCCATACTTTCGGGATGTAAAAATTCGGGCAGCTGTTTGTTTTCTTGTTGCAAGGAAAGTTGAAAATGATGTCCAGGAATAGCCTCATGTAAAAACAATGCCTCATCCGTAAACTTGTTATACGTTCTTACATCCGGGATAGGAACATAAAAAATACCCGGTCTGGAGGCGTCTTTAGCTCCGGGAACATACTCAGCACTGGCAGAAGCTTCACGAAATACCTCCGTCCGGCGTACTTCAAAACCGGTTTTAGGTTTGGCGTCAAATAATTGACCCACTTTGGTATCCACACGCGATTTTATTTTGTTGAAATTCAAAATAACATCTTCTGCTTTTTTAAATGGCATCTGACTGGGAAGTTTTCGAACATGATTGAAAAAGGCCTTTATATCACCTTTAAAACCAATTTGGTTTTTAACAATCTCCATCTCCTCCAAGATGCGATCCACCTCCTGCTTACCAAGTTCATGTATTTCATCTGCGGTCATATTAGTTGTAGTGTGTAAGCGAATAAGGTATTGATATGTTTCCTTTCCATTAGGCAAGTAACCTATCCCTGAAGACTCTCTTGATGCCGGCAGGTAAGTGTCTTCCAAAAAATTATTGAGTCTAGTGTATGCAGGAATCAATTTTTCCGATATAAATTGACTGTAAGCATTTCTTAAACGTTCCCTATCGGCGGTTGAAAATTTATCATCCGGCAAAACAATGATGGGTTTATTAAACAAATGCATTTTTATGTCCGCAGTAATAAACTCTTGTAATTGCGGAATCATTTTTTGGGTAAGTGCTTTGGGCAAAACTACCCCTTTTGCCATCCCTTCTTCCATTTTTTCAATGGCTGTATCAAGAAATAGCAGATAATCATTTAACCTATTCAACCAGTTATCATAATCTTGCACAGTTACAAAAGGCTGCACACTAGTACCTCCTGCCAACTGAGCAACGTACAAATGTAAAGACTGTATCTGTATTAAGGGCATTAGCTCAAAACTTGGCAGATCATACATTGGGGAAGCAATAGTGACCAAGGCATTAGTAAGTCCTTCTTTTTTAATTGTGCAGTCCCATTGCATTACCCTGAGGCTCATCCATTGTTCCGGAGTTACTTCGGTAGAATCAAACTGTGCTAAACGCTCTAAAAAATAAGTATATTTTTCAAGTAGGAGATTTTGGTAACTATCGGAAATATAGTTAGCTATAGTATCATTATAATCCTTATAACCGGCCTTGGTGGCCTCAATGGGATTTATTTGCTTTTTAAATTCGTAAAAATCGGCAAAAACTAAATCCAAATCGGCCTTTGGAGAAGCCTTTTTCTGAACCTGATTTTCTTTACACGATAAACAAACCAATAAAGAAAACAATAAAAGTGGTACAAATTTCATGGCTATTGGTGTTGGTCTGATATAAAAATACAAAATGAAAATCTTTTGCAATAGAAATGATGAACTACTTTTAAGGCTGTTTTTTTCTGTGCGCTAAATTCTGTTTCTAATCGCATTATTTTACCGCATAGCAACAAACAGAAAATCCTATTTTAACACCGCTTTAATTTGTATATAAAGAGCTGAGTTTACCACTTTAGTTATTTAATTCGCAAATTACAAACTCTACTCTTCGGTTATTTTGCCTTCCTACATCAGTGAGGTTTTCTACTTTAGGCTGCCTACTACCATGACTCTGCCAATGCATCCTATCTTTGGAAAGTCCTAATAAGAGTAAATAATTTACGACAGTCTTAGCCCTTTTTTCAGATAGTTTTTCATTATAGTCCTTATATCCCAGTGCATCAGCATGCCCGTGAATAGCTATTGCAAGATTTGGATTTTCTTTTAGATATTCATAAATAGCCAAGATTTCAATCTTGGTTGCATCTGTTAATTCATATTTATCAAAAGGAAATAGTATACTCTTGAACACCTGTTTTTTTTCAAGGGAGTGCCCATCTTTCATTGAAGTTAGTGTCACCAAATCGAGGTAATAATAAGCACCCTTTTTTGAGCTTTTCTTTCCAAATTCACTTTTAATTGTTTGCAAATTATTTTTAAAATTACCCAAGGTTAGAAATCTTTCTGTGCCATTAGCAACAAATTCAGTTTCCAGACTAATCCAATTTTCAGTGTCGTTTAAATAATCTTTATTGTGAATCTCCAGAAGATAACTTGCGTTATCCTTTAATTTGGCTAGTTGCATTTTTGAAAGTTCTTTTTTGAAGTCTATTCTAAAAGGTCTTTCGGAAAAAAGAACTCCAAACCCTTTAACACTAGTATCCGAATTTTCTGCTAGGCTAATATAAAATGAGACTTTATATTTGTGTCCATTTATCAACGGCTGACTAAGGCTTGCCTGAATATATTCCCTATAATCATCCGGTGCATATAGATAAAGTCCTGCGTATGCGTTCCCATGTTTTGCTTTCTGAGAACCGTTAAAATTACTTGGCACACCCATTGACTGGCTGCAACTGTTGAAATAATCAGAGCTCCCAAGTGTTGGGGTAGTCCAATCTTCCAAATCTTGCACAAAATTACCCAACCGCGAAGGACAATTTGAATGGCTCTCAAAACTTGGGTTTAGTACTAAATTTTGACTCCCAACCTGAGCAAATTGAAACAAACAAAGCAAATAAATTATATTGTTAATTCCCGATTTCAATAGATGGTAGATGAACTGATTTGTTCCTCTAAGTTAAGAAATTTAAGAATTGGGTACTCTTCAAACCAAAAAAGAGCAGTGCAGCATTGAAGGCTGCACTGCTCTTTTAACTCATCAATAAAAACTATAAAAAATAGGTTATTTAAGTACTCTGATTATAGATCGAACTTATAAGTTACGCCGCCCAACACTTGAAAACCTTGTACGGGATAGTTGGCCCAACGTAAATAGTTATTATTTGCAATATTATTGGCTTTAACAAAAACAGATAATTGCTCGTTAAATCGGTATCCTATGTGGGCATTGGCATCAAAAAAGCTATCCAAGCTAACAATAGTTGCCGGAAAATCTGAGGGCAATACATTTTGAACTGCTACTGTAGCAATATCTTCCCTTTCCCCAACAAAAAACAAATTTGCGCCCATAAACCATTGTTTTCCAATTTGATAATCCATAAACACTGAACCTGTAAGATTAGGTAAATTCCATGCAGGATTGTCTGTTTCTGTATCGTAGTCGTATACTTCAGCATTAATCCCCAAAGAAAAATTACGGTTAATGTCAATATTCAATTCCCCAAAGATCCCTATGGTTTTAACGTCATCGTAAAATACTTCAAATGAATTCCCGTAATAATAACCTTTCTCATCTGTTCTAAACGTATTTTCGGGGTTTAATTTAAACAAAGGCTTTCTATTTTCTGCTATATAAGAACCTTTAATATTATAACTTAAATTGGGCAATAACTTCCCTTTAAGTCCTATATAGGCATCATATTGCTGATCTGTAGGCTGAATTAATAGTGTTGGAGAAACAAATGGGTTCGCTGCCACAAAATCATAGAATGAATTCTGAATTAGATCGCCTTCGATACCGCCATAGGCAATAACAGTTTCGTCCAGTAATCTGTAGGAAGCCCTGACCGCAGGATAAATATAAAAGTTGCTGGCACTATTTTCAGCATCAAGACCATAAACCAAATTAACACCCAGATCCAATGTTAAATCCTCATTCAACATAGTAAGGCTCGGATTAATTCCTACTTGGAAAAGTCCATAATTTATTTCCGGTTCATTTGTTATGTTGTTTACATCAGCGTTTTTAAACGTTCCTCCTACATAGTCTATCTTTGCTCTTAATGACAGAGCCTCCTGATTCACTGGAAACTCAAAAGCAGTTTTCACAACAGCTCTGTTTTCTCCTGATTTGGTTGCATCCCAAAAACGTCTGGCTAAAACTTCTGATCCCGTAAAAAAAGAATCCTCCAAATGGATGTGACCTTTTACCTCAGCATTAAAATAGTTCTGACGTGCGTCTATGGAATTGATAATATCTTCACTGAAAACTCCATCAGGAATACCATACCAGTTGTACAATTGGTGTTGTAGACCCAATGTGGCTCCCCAATCTAAATCACGAGCTTTTTTAGAATACGAAGTGTTTAATTTTGTATTGTAAAAAACATTGTCCAAAACAGTCCCTTCTATGTTACCTCTTGAAGAGTTATGGTTAAGTCCAATATCCAAACGCTCGTCTCTGTTAAGCAATCTACTAGTGTAAAAATCAGCCAAAGCGTTATTGTAATTACCCAAACCAAACGAGGCGTAAGAGTTAAACAATTTTTCAGGCGCCTCTTTTTTAACAGCAGAAGCTTTACCCTTTGAAGGTGTAAATGTAGAGGCCACAGGAACGGAAAATATACTATAGGTAATAGGCTTTTTTTGAAGCACAATAGAATCGTTTATATCAGGCATAGATTTTATCTTAAAGGCATCGGAAATTGTTGGGGTATATGCCCTTGTAACATTGACCGTCTCTGTTCCTATATCGTTTCTATCTTGTCCCATTGTAATCTGAGCAAAACCCAAAATTAGTACTATTGCTATCTTAATCTGCTGATGCATACGTGTTTTCTTTGAAGCCTTCATCTTAATTTTCATCGGGATTAATTGATGAATTACTTTGTGCCTGTTTTGCTTTAATGGTTGCCAACTCTTGCTTCGCCTCTGAAACCAAATCCGGATACTGGCTAAAATTGGTAATTACGCTCTCCAAAATATAGGTGGCCTGATAGGCATCTCCCAAAGCATTAAAATTCTTTGCCATTATCACAAGTCCTTTGCCTCCCCATTCTTTGTATCCGGAATAATCTTTGGCTAATTTCTGAACTGCTGCATTAGAACTTTCATAGTTTCTAGCTTTATTTTTAAAATAGGCATCATAATACAAAGCTTCAGCAGCCAGTTCTCCGGAAGCTATTTTTAAAACTTGAGCATAAGCACTTTCTGCTCGTTGCTCATTATTTGTTTTAATCGCGGATCTGGCAATCATGATATGAGCATCACTTCGTATTCTATCATCAATTTTAGGAGTTGCTAATACCTTTTCGGCATAACTGATTGTCCGCGAATAATTCTGTTGCTCATAATATCCCTTCATAAGATTGGACTGTGCAAAAATTACGTTCTGCTGAATTTCAGCCTTTCCTTCCAGTTGTTCTAAATAGGGAATAGCGGTTGTATAATCTCTATTACCAATATAAATTTCGCAAACTCGGGTCAATGCTTGTTCCGTATATTCATTGATTCCTTTATCAGCAACGGATTTGTAATATGGCAACGCTTTGTCCTTTTCTCCTTTCCCAAAATGTAGCTGGGCTAAGTTAAAATTAGCCTTCAGCGAATTTAATCCGTTCGGAAATTGTTTAATGTAGCTTTGATACCCTTTAATAGCAGCTTCTGTATTTCCTTCAACAAATTGTTTATCTGCAGATTCAAAAGTGGCAGTATCCAGTTCGCTATCGGTTACTTCTACAAAATCCAGATTACGTACCCAATCTGCATATTCATTTACTCTCCCTAAATCCACATAGATTAATTTCGCTGTTGAAACAGCTTGTTTGGCCTCGAGAGTATTGGGATAATCCCGCACTACAGTTTTAAACTTTGATAAAGCCTGCTCATTTTGATTTCCGTTATAGTAAACCAATCCTTGTCGTAACATGGCTTGTGGAACAAGTGAACTTCCCTTATAATTAGTAATCAGACGATCATACGTTTGCAAACCTTGTTCAATGGCATTAGCTCTAATTTGGGTGTTGCCCAACTCCAATAATGCATCATCTTTTAAATTAGAATTGGGGTATTTAGAAATAAAGGTGCTCAACTCTTCCATTTTGGTGGCATTCCGATCCACAAAACCATAACTCAGCGCCTTCTGATAAGCAGCATAATCTTTTTCAGGACCCTCCGTAGCCAAGGCTTTGTTATAAGCTTCCATTGCGGGCCAATATTTGCTGGTCACAAAATAGCTGTCTCCCAAACGCAGGTAAGCGTCATTCAACTTTTCGTTATCGCGTATACCGGAGGTGGTAAATCGATCAAAGCTGGCAATAGCATTGTTGTAATCTTTCAGTTTAAAATAGGTGTATGCCAAATTGTAGTTTAGCTCTTTAAATTCTTGGGTATTACCGGCACTTGGGTTTTGCTGAAATTGAATAAAATCTGTAAGCGCCTCTTTATAGCGGTTCAGGGCAAATAATGATTCTGCCCTCCAGTAACTGGCTCTTGCTTTAAAGTTTAAATCTTCTGCATTGTCTAGCGACTTCTTAAAATTGACTACGGCACCTTCATAATCGGTATCAATAAACAATTCTACCCCTCTGTAAAATGCCACTTTCTGGTAGGTGGCCTTACTGGCAAAGTTTCTGTTTTTCTCAAGCAATTCTAATGCTCCCGCAAAATTTTTGGAAGTTATATAGGAATCCACCAATAATTCCTGAATTTCTTTAGTTTCCGAGGAATTGGAATATTTCTCCAGGTAGTCTGTTAGCACTTTAGGAACAGGCTCATAAGCATTTCCTATTTCATAACTTAGGCGGGCATAATTAAGATACGCATCCTTCTGAATCTCCGGTGTAAAATCCATTTGAGATGCATTACGGAACGCGTTTAAAGCTTCTTGCTTTTTATCTAATTTTAAATAACATTCTGCTAAATGATAGTATGCATTTTGCGAGACATCATTAGTGCCTCCTATAATTTTATTAAATTGCTGTATGGCATTGGCGTAATCTCCCTGTTTGTAATAACTGTAGCCCAGTAAATAATAATCCGTATTGCTCCATTTTCCTTTTTTTCCTTTATATTCTATCAGATAGGGAATAGCATTATCAAACTGTTTTAGGTTAAAATAACTTTCCCCAATAATTTTATTAAGTTCGGATACTTCTTGTCGGTCAGATTTTGGTAATTGCTTTTTAGCAAGTGCTATTGCCTCTTCAAAATTGCCCAATTTAAAATTCATATCTGCTTGATAGTAGGAAAGCTTTTCCTCCAAGAGTTCCTGATCAGTAATCTGATCAAATCGCTGGTTTGCCCCGGCATAGTCGTCTTGTTGGTACGCAATATAGCCCAAGTAATATTTTGCCTGAGAACCATAAGTTGGAGAACTGCTAACCTTGTTTAAATACTTTTCGGCATCTTTAGGTTTATTGGCGGAATACAAGGCATACCCATTGTTGAAATTAAAACGCTCTTTTTCTGTTCGGGACATGGAACTTTCGTCCACTTTTGCGTACCATTTTAAGGCATAAGGGTATTTACCTGTATCAAAATAATAATCGGCCACATCTAAAAAGGCCGAATTTCTTTTTGTAGAAGTAGGATAACGTTCCACAAAATCTTCCATGAGCCGGTCTGCGCCTAGCTGGTTTAAACGAATAGCTGCATTAGCAGCATAATATGCACTATTTGCTTCAGTTTCGGTATTTTTAGTGGTAGTCTTAACAGCCTCAAAAATAGTTTGCGCCGCTTGGTACTGTTTATTGTTATACAGTGCCAAGGCATCTTGATATGCTTTCTGATCGTGCGTATAAATTTTGGATTCTTGCGCAAGGCCAATCCAAAATACTCCCAAAAATAGGGGAATACAGGTATTCATTTTTTTAAACATAGTGTTCTATTACTATTTACTAGGTTGTATAACGTTAAATGTAAGGGCTAAGTATGTACTGCAAAGGAAAAAGATTTCTGGAATGGAGTGATTTGTATTCCTTTAGAACTTATTACTTTTATATCAACAATTAAAATTATGAGCGAAAGCATATTGAAGTTAAAGGATGTTGCCATTTTTCAACAGGAAAATATGGTGTTGAATGAGGTTACCTTAGAAGTAAAAAAAGGCGAATTTGTCTATTTAATTGGACGTACCGGTAGCGGTAAAAGTAGTTTTATGAAATTATTATATGGTGATCTTCCTTTAAAACAAGGTGCCGGTAGCATTGTAGATTTCGACTTGAAAACACTACAAGAGAAAGATATTCCTTTTTTGCGAAGAAAACTAGGTATAGTTTTTCAGGATTTTAATCTGTTACCGGATAGAAATGTAAATAACAACCTCCTTTTTGTCTTAAAGGCAACGGGCTGGAAGGATCCTGATAAAATGTACGCTAAAATTGAAGAGGTCTTGACAAAAGTAGACATGAAAACTAAAGGGTTTAAGTTTCCTCATGAACTTTCCGGGGGAGAGCAACAACGTATTGCAATTGCCAGAGCGCTTTTGAACGACCCGGAATTGATCTTGGCCGATGAACCAACGGGGAATTTGGATCCTCAGACTAGCGTAGAGGTTATGAAAGTACTTCAAGAAATAAACAAAGCCGGGCGTACCATCTTGATGGCCACCCACGATTATGCATTAATTTTAAAATACCCTTCCAAAACATTAAAATGCGATGGCAGTAAAGTTTTTGAGGTAATACAGAAGGCGGTTTAAATTGCCCACAAATACTTCCAATTTATATTTCCGGCCAAACTACTATTTTGTTTAAATATTATTCCTGCGCTTGTTTTTGTGATTTTAGTGGAAACTAAGAAAATATGACCTGTTCTAACATTCGGGCATACCAAAAAGTTTTTGTTACTTTGTGCCGTTTTTAATTCAAAAAAGTAAATGGAAGTTCTTGGTATTGATGTTGGTGGATCGGGCATTAAAGGAGCGTTGGTAAATATAGAAACTGGAGAAATGCTTACCGAACGTTATAGAATTCCGACCCCAGAAACAAGAAAACCGGATGAAATGGCAGCGATTGTTGCAGAAATTGTAACGCATTTCAATTATAAAGGACGGATCGGTGTTGGTTTCCCAACGGTAATTAAGAATGGGGTTTGTAAATCCCATGGCAATCTGCACAAAAGTTGGCAAAACCTAAGGGTAGATGAACTGTTTAATGCGGCAACCGGACTTCCTGTAACTGTAATTAATGATGCAGATGCAGCGGGATATGCTGCAATGAACTATGGAGTAGGCAAAAATAAAAGCGGGCTTGTAATCATGATTACACTAGGTACGGGTTTGGGTAGTGGTGCATTTTTGGATGGTCGGCTAATTCCGAATTTTGAATTAGGGCAAATTCCATATAAGGATTATGACAAGATAGAATCCTGGGCAGCCGCCTCGGTAAAAGACCTTGAAAACTTAAGTTACAAGAAATGGGGTAAACGCCTTAACAAATTCCTGTCCTATGTTGAACTTATTGTTTCCCCGGATCTCATTATACTTGGTGGGGGTATTTCTAAAGATTGGGACCTGTTTAAAGAACAGATTAAAATTGAAACTCCAGTAATTGCTTCGGTATTAGAAAACACAGCAGGCATCATTGGCGCCGCTGTTGCGTGTACCAGAGAAGAAAACAGTCACGTATAAAAAAGCCTCTAAACAGATTAGAGGCTTTGTTTGTTAAAAACTGATTGTCTTAATTAATTTTGTTCCGTTTCCTGTCGTTTTCCGTTAGGAATATTTTTCGGAGTCTTAAATGTTTCGGAGTTACCTCTACATACTCATCCTTCTGAATATACTCCAATGCTTCTTCCAAAGAAAACTTAATTGCAGGAATGATTCTTGCCTTGTCATCTGCTCCTGAAGAACGTACGTTAGAAAGTTTTTTTGTCTTTGTGATATTAATTGTCATATCATCTCCTCTGGAGTTTTCGCCAATAACCTGCCCCTCATAAATGTCCTCACCCGGATCCACAAAAAATTTGCCTCTATCTTGTAATTTATCAATAGAATAGGGAATAGCCTTCCCATTTTCCATAGATACTAAAGATCCATTCTGACGCTGTGGAATTTCTCCCTTCATAGGTTGGTATTCTTTAAAACGGTGTGCCATAATAGCTTCCCCTGCTGTTGCCGTCAACAACTGATTTCTAAGACCAATAATTCCTCTGGAAGGTATCATAAACTCGCATAACATACGGTCGCCTTTGGCTTCCATACTAATCATTTCCCCTTTTCGGATAGAGACCATTTCTACTGCCCTACCGGATACATCTTCCGGAAGATCAATAGTTAAATGCTCAATAGGCTCACATTTTACTCCATCTATTTCTTTAATAATCACCTGTGGTTGACCTATTTGTAGCTCATACCCTTCCCTGCGCATGGTTTCAATTAAGACCGAAAGGTGCAATACCCCACGTCCAAAAACCATGAACTTATCGGCACTATCCGTTGGCTGCAACCGTAGTGCAAGATTTTTTTCCAACTCCCGCTCCAGACGTTCTTTGATATGACGAGAGGTTACGAACTTGCCATCCTTGCCAAAAAACGGACTATCATTAATTGTGAACAACATACTCATGGTAGGCTCATCTATGGCAATGGTTTTTAGTCCTTCTGGATTTTCAATATCGGCAATGGTATCGCCAATCTCAAAACCCTCTAGACCAACAATGGCACAAATATCACCTGCTACCACTTCGGTAACCTTTAATCGGCCTAATCCTTCAAAAGTAAAAAGTTCCTTGATTCTAGATTTTACAATACTGCCATTGCGTTTCACCAAAGAAATAGGCTGGCCTTCTTTTAGGGTACCACGCTGCAATCTACCAATGGCTATACGCCCGGTAAAAGAAGAAAAGTCTAGCGAAGTGATTAACATTTGCGTATTCCCCTCTTCTGCTTTAAAGGTGGGTATGTGCTCTATGACCATATCCAAAAGTGGTTCAATAGAGTTAGTTACATTGCGCCAATCATCACTCATCCAATTGTTTTTTGCAGAACCGTACACCGTTGGGAAGTCCAATTGCCATTCTTCAGCACCCAATTCGAACATCAAATCAAAAACCTTTTCATGCACCTCTTCCGGAGTACAGTTTTCCTTATCTACTTTATTGATTACCACACAAGGTTTTAATCCCAAATCAATTGCCTTTTGCAATACAAATCGAGTTTGTGGCATGGGTCCTTCAAAAGCATCTACTAATAACAACACCCCATCGGCCATATTCAATACTCGCTCCACTTCCCCACCAAAATCTGCGTGACCCGGGGTATCAATAATATTAATTTTGGCCCCTTTATAGACCACAGATACGTTTTTGGAAGTGATGGTAATACCTCTTTCTCGTTCCAAATCGTTGTTATCCAATATTAATTCTCCTGTGTTTTGGTTTTCCCTAAACAACTGACAATGGTGCATAATTTTATCTACCAAGGTCGTTTTCCCATGATCTACGTGGGCAATAATAGCAATATTCTTTGTTGTTGACATACCTTAAATCATTAGCTTCCTGTGCTAATTTCGGGCGCAAAGGTACTGCTATTTTTTTGAGTGCCGTAAAAAACAGTGTTATTTTTATCTTATTGATTTTGAGGAGATTTACAGCAGACTATAGCTTTTTCTTATTACCAATAATCCAGCCAACGCCGAAACTAAGGTTTGGACCTATTCCTTTATAAATGTTGTTGCTTTCCTGGCTAGTACTTTTTTGATTAATCTTAAGATAACCAACACCAAATTGCAACTCTACATTGAGACCGGAGATAAAAGTCCGCTGAAAACCGTAGGTCGGACCAAAAAAAATGATTTCAAACCCGGCTAGGTTCCCTAATATTATAATATCCCAAAAATTAGGTTGAAATTTCCCAAATAACGGATTTGGGCTAATGTAATTTGCCTGAAAACCAAAAAAATCTGCACTATTTCCGCTAACATTTTTCCCATTAAAACTTCTCCTTTTAAGATTGTGGTAATACCGGTACTGCCCATCATAAATTGGAAAAACAGCAAAATTATCTTTGCTACCCTCACTTGAGAATAGATTAAAACCAAAAAATGTAGCCACTTCTACCCGTAGCGTGCTTCTCTTAGAAACACCCAATTCATTAACCAAACCGGGTGTTATAAAATTGATTTTAAACTGATTTCGTTCTACCCTACTGTCCACTTGTCCAAAAGCATGACCTACCAAAAAGGCCAACATTGTAGCTAAAAATAATTTCTTCATAAAAAGGTTTGGGACTGTAGTATTATGGTCTTAATTAATTCTTCAAAATGGTATCTTTGTGAAAATCATTTAACATGAAGTTAAGTCAAATTCCACAACTAAAACATTCAGACAGTAACAATTTTTTCCTATTATCGGGACCTTGTGCTATAGAAGGTGAAGAAATGGCCTTAAGGATTGCAGAGAAAATAGTTGTAATTACAGATAAACTAAAAATTCCATACATTTTTAAAGGTAGTTTTAAAAAAGCGAATCGCAGCAGAGTAGATTCTTTTATGGGAATTGGAGATGAAAAAGCCTTAAAAATTTTGCGAAAAGTTTCTGAAACATTTCACATTCCCACCGTCACTGATATCCATGAAATTTCAGATGCAACTATGGCTGCGGAATATGTAGATGTTTTACAAATACCTGCATTTTTAGTGCGGCAAACCGATCTAGTCGTAGCAGCTGCCAAAACAGGAAAAGTGGTAAACCTTAAAAAAGGACAGTTTATGAGCCCGGAAAGTATGAAACACGCCGTGCAAAAAGTGCTTGATAGTCAAAATGAACAAGTTATGATTACCGATAGGGGAACCATGTTTGGATATCAGGACATGATTGTAGACTTTAGAGGTATTCCTACCATGAAACAATATGCGCCTGTAGTACTGGATGTTACGCATTCCCTGCAGCAACCTAATCAGTCTTCTGGAGTCACGGGTGGTCGCCCGGATTTAATTGAAACCATTGCACGTGCGGGAATTGCAACCGGAGTTGATGGTATTTTTATGGAAACCCATTTTGATCCTGCAAACGCTAAAAGTGATGGTGCTAATATGCTGCATTTGGATCATTTAGAAAAACTATTGACTAATTTGGTGGCTATTCGAAAAACTGTGAACAGTTTATAATATTATTCTTACAAAACAGTTATCAGTTAGAACCATTTTGGTATAGCATGAAAATAAAACTACTATTCTTACTATTTCTTCTTTCTTTTTCATTTTTAACATTTGCACAAAGAGTAATTCCGTTTGGGGAATTAAACTTATCTGAGGAGAAATTTAAAAGCTTTGAAAAAGATACTTCGGCTTACGCAGTCTTTTTGTACGAAAGAGGTGATAACTATTTTGAGGTCATTTCAAACCAAATTAAGCTAGTAAAAAAGTACCACGCCAAGATTAAAATTCTTGATGAAAAAGGATTTGATGAAGGAATCATTGAAATTCCTTATTACCATAAAGGAACTGCTTCCGAGGAAATTACCGGATTAAAAGCGGTAACTCATAATGGCACAATAAAGACCAATGTTTTACCCTCTCAAATCTTTACCACAGATGAAAATGAAAATTGGTCTCAAAAAAAATTCACCTTTTCCAATATCCAAAAAGGGAGTATTTTAGAATATCAGTACACCGTCATTTCTCCCTATTTTTTCAATTTTAGTGGCTGGGATTTTCAAACCAATATTCCCAAGGTTTACAGTGAATTTAATGCCAAAATTCCGGGAAATTATGTGTATAACAGAACCCTAAAAGGAAACTTAAAGCTAGAGGTTAATGAAGCCAGAATCCAAAAAGAGTGTTTTCACATTGATGGATACCCACGCGCTGCGGATTGCGAGATACTGAAATATACTATGAAAGATGTTCCGGCTTTTAAGTTAGAAGAAGAATATATGTTGGCAGCTTCTAACTACATTTCCAGAATAGACTTTGAGTTATCCGAGCACAGAAGACTAGACGGGATTATTGATAAATACACCAAAAGTTGGAAAGATGTAGATGCTGAATTTAGAGCTGATAAGGATATAGGTCAACAGCTTACAAAAAAAGGTTTTTTTGAAAAAAGCGTTCCCGAAAGTTTAGTAAAGGAAGGTGATGCCTTAACACGGGCCAAGAACATATACTCCTTTATTCAAAAGCATTATACCTGGAATGGGCAATTTGGTATTTATGGCAATAACAGGGTTAAAGAAGCATTTAATCTAAAGAAGGGAAATATTGCAGAGATTAACATGTCGCTTATAAACCTGCTAAATGCAGCAGATATTAAGACCAATTTGGTATTACTATCTACCCGTAATAAGGGATTACCGAAACAAGAACATCCGGTAATGTCAGATTTTAATTATTTAATCGCCAAAGTAGACATCGATGGTAAGGAATATTTACTGGATGCCACAGATAAGATAAGTCCGTTTGGTATGCTACCTTTTAGATGTCTCAATTATTGGGGAAGGGTAATGGATTTTAAAAATGAAAGCTACTGGTATCCTATTAAGGCCGAGGAAAGAAATAAGTTTTCAGTTGTAGCCCAAATAAATTTTAACCTGGATGAAGAAATGGCTCACGGTACTTTTGACCAAATTACTTTGGGGTATGATGCAGTTAACAAAAGAACCGCCATTCGTGATTATTCAAAAGAAGCCTATTTGCAATCGATGGAAAAAGGCATTCGTGGTGACTTTGATATTACCTCATATACATTTTTAGAAGACAGAAGTGATGACAAACGCACCTGGGAGCGCTTTGAGTTTGAGTTGAAAAACATTCATAACTCCAATATGCTCTACTTCAATCCTTTTGTATATACTTTTTTTGAAAAAAATCCTTTTACTTTAGAAGAACGAAATTATCCTATAGATTTCGGCTTTACCAGAGTTTATTCTTATCAGGCAAAAATAGAGTTCCCGGAAGGGTATGAAGTTCAGGAACTTCCCAAAAAAAGGGAGCTGGTTTTAGATGGGAATAGAGGTGCGCTTAATTTTTTCTACCTCTTGGATAATAACAAACTATCCATTTCTTTTGACCTTTCGCTCAATAGCGCACATTATAATGCCGATTCGTATGATGATCTTAAAGGACTTTTTAAAGAGGTGACCGATGTACAGAATAATTCTTTAATTGTATTAAAACGCAAAGAGCTATAACTTCAATTATTGCTATTTTAGAATTTAGTTGCCGTAATTTCATTGTATAAGTAACTCTTAAAAAAAATCCAAACTGCTATAGAACACATTTTAGTTTTTGTAATTTTAGAGAAACGGCATATCAATGAACAAGTTGTTTCCATTTATTCTTTTAATTTTTGTTGCCCCTGTTTTTGGTAACACATTTCCTATTGTTGAGCACAAAGTAAATGCCTATCCCAAATTTAGATCTGCTGAACATTTGGGCTACAGAATAATGAATGATTTTGACAGTGATAGTCTCCGCGTAAGAGCTGCCTTTCTATGGATTACCAGAAATATGAAATACGGCAAAAGGGACGATAGCTTATTTATTGAACCGCATCTTTACACCTATGCAACGGAAAACGAAAAAGAAATGCAAATTGAAAAATTGGTGAGCGCTAAATTGGATGCTTTTATAAAAGCAGGGGAAGGCGTTTGCACAGATTATTCCTTGCTGTTAAATTCACTTTGTCGGCAATTTGGTCTTCCTTCTAAAGTGATTTTAGGAAAAGTAAAATCCAATCAAAGTAAAGATGGTAAAATTGTCTTAAAAAATCATACCTGGAATGCCGTTAGAATTAATGGTTACTGGCGACTCATGGATCCCACTTGGGCCTCTGGAAATAAAGCTTTGGAAGACCACAAATTTACCAATCTCTACTTTTTTAGTGACCCGTTACAACTAATAAAAAGTCACCTCCCAATGAACCCGGAGTGGCAACTTATGGCGTCCCCTGTAAATACAGAAGCATTTGTAAAAGGACCAATCTATTTTAGGGACTTTTTTTCTAAGGACATGGTTCTTTCGCCTAAAACTGAAGGCAGTTTTAGATATGGTAAAAAAGAACTAAACCAAATCTATTTTGATAAGTTACCGGAAAGCAGGATTATGTATTATACCATTGGTAATTCTGATAAATTTCAAAAACTAGGTCTAAAGAAAGAGCCAAATCAAACCTACATCGCTAGAGTAAGAATACCAAAGAAAAGAATGGTCTCCGGGGATATGGTTACGGTTTATAAAGATGGTGATCCAATCTTATATTTTACGCTACAAGATTAAAATGAGGCTGTTTTAAATACGTTTCTACCTTTTAGTCTCACAGAATAGGCATCTTTTAAAACTGCAATTAAAACTTCACTGTCCATTTCCTCAAGCGAAAAATAGCGAAGGGACTTAATCATTTTTCTATTCTCTGTAACCAGATGTTCTTGGTAACAATTTATAGATTTACCATCCCAAAAAGCCAAATCCACATACTTTTTGGTCTGATTTAAATAACAATATGGCTTGTCTTTGAGGTAATAAAATGGAATTTTGTATTTGTATTTTAAATCCAGTTCTGGAAGGGTACTCTCTATAATCGCCTGCAAATAAAGTAAAATACTTCGATAGGGTTCTTTTTGGTTAAGGATATAATTTTCGGCGGGATGCATATAATTGGTCTTTGTGCTTTAACTAAAAAAACCAAATATAAAAAAATCATAATGATGTACCCAGTGCTAGTTAGGAACAAGAAAATGGAAACATCTCTTACTATTCTCCTTTTACATAATCCTGCAAGTACGTATACCGCTCCGTTAGTTTACCATTTTTTGTCATCAATGCACGCTCCAAAATGCTATCCTGATCCCCATTGAAAAAAGCAGGAATAACATATTTCACAAAGGCATCCCCGAAAGCCGTGCTTGAGTCTAGTGGAATTTCACAAGGTAGATTGTCTACTGCCATTACGGCAATTGCGTTAGGATTTTTATAATCGGTTTCTGCACCTGTTTCCGGATCGTATCCGTAAATAGGATCTGCAATTGTGGAAGAGCGTATGGTTGTGGCTACAGGACCACCTACATCGCAACTGATATCTGCAACCACTTTAATCTTAAAATCGGGATGCTTCACATCCTCTTTTGTATAAAGATAGGGGGCACCATCACCGTAAAAATGTCCGGCAAAATAAAGGTCAGTGACTTTCGCAAAACGAAAAAAATTAGATTCGTATTCCTGCGGATTTTGGAAAAAGTCGTTCATCTCCCCGGAGGTACCATCTTTTCTAATAGTGTAGTCCATAACATCAATTTGACAATAAACAGCTTCTTCAAAAGAATCTTGTAAATATTCTTGTACTTCAACCCGTTTAATACCCATAGCATCTAACATTTGTTTGGCTCCGCTACCTACCCTACCCCTGCCGGTAAGTATTATTTTTATGGCCGGGAGTTTTATGTTTTTTAGTTGAGTTATTAGCTCTTGTTGACCGATAAGGGTTGATGCTTTAGGTAGTTCAAAACAGTTGAATTTTAAACCGTATGTTCTAAATCCGTTGTAGGCACCAACAATGCCTGCATAGCGACCAAAAGCAACCAAACGCTGTCCATCCGAATTAGTGATAAGTTCATGATCGTATAGTTCTATATTATTTGCCAAAACTGCTTGAAGTAGCTTTCGGTTATGCGGTTGTTTTTTAATGGTATGCGAAAAGAAAAAGTACTTCTTGTTGGGAATTAATGCATCAATAGGCACTTCTTTTACCCCCAAAAGCACATCACAATGCTCCATATGATCCGCAACATACAAACCCAACTCTTCATAAGTCTCATCCGAAAATACTCGGACAGGTGAAGGTTCTATTATAATCTCTGCACCCGGGTGGGTTTGAACCACTTTTAAACAGGCATCCGGGGATAGTACTACCCGTCGATCGGGAGGGTTTTTACGTTCTTTTATGATTCCAAATTTCATTTCTTCCTATTAATTTTTCTAAATGGGCTAGCTCCTATACTTTTGATTTCTATTATGATATGTTCAGCAGCCAGCAATTCAAAAAAGTCATTTTTATAACAATAATAATTAAAATAGTTGTAAATATAACATATGACCAAATGACAGCAAAACTTTTTTCGGAATACTTTTTGGAGTACCTTTGACGCCCGCGTTAGGGATAGGAGCGGTTACCCCGAATGTGCCGAAAGGCACAGAGGCGTAAAAGCGGATAGCCCGACCCTTATCCCGGAGTTTTTATGAACCCGGAAGGCGGCAATTTACATTGAAGGGATAAGGGAAACGCCCTAATGTTCATTGAAAAAAATCATGAGAGAATAAATACCCTTCGACAAGCTCAGGGTTCAATCTACCTGACGGCAGACAGGTTCGATAACCCAAATCGGAGATTTGCTATCTCATTGAAATGGGGCCGACTGGTTTTGACAGCGAGACCAATTGGAATGTAAGCATGCCGAGCGCTGGGATACAGCTCGTAAATCTCATTTTCCACACTTTTAATTGGCGAAAATAATTACGCTCTTGCCGCTTAATCCGAATTACAGTAGGATTTAGCCTCGTCTCTACCAGGTAGGGAAGCGAGATGTCTCCGGGAAGCCCTTGTTGACGGCGTCCCTTTCAGAGGCACCATCAAAGTCAATATAAGGATGTTGTTGCTTTGGCAGCATCTCTAAAACCCAAAGAAGCTAAGTGTATAGTGGGCGGTTTCCAGTCAGCTATGCATCGAAAACCAAATGGAAACTACGCATGAAGAAAGCATTGTAATTGCTTGTTTGGACGAGGGTTCGAATCCCTCCGGCTCCACTGG
>CAYTDS010000010.1:0-19494 GCA_964436555.1 uncultured Flavobacteriaceae bacterium
CCCACCACTTTCGTGGTGGGCCTGCTGCTTTAAGTGACCGCGGAGGGATTCGAACCCCCAACCCTCAGAGCCGAAATCTGATATTCTATCCAGTTGAACTACGCAGCCAAATTCCCGCGCAGGCGGGAACCTTAATTTTTAGTGTTGCACTTTAGCTTAATTTTTTCTTTACCACCATTGAAATGGTCTTTCCGTCGGCACGACCAGCCAATTCGGCACTTGCCAAGCCCATTACTTTTCCCATATCTTTCATACCTGAAGCGCCTGAGCTTTCAATTATTTTTTCAATAACCTCTTCTATCTCCTGCTCCGATAATTGTTCCGGCAAAAACTTTTCTATAACGGCTACCTGAGCCAACTCAGGTGCTGCCAGATCTTCCCGCCCTTGAGTGCTGTAAATAGCGGCACTATCTTTTCGTTGTTTTACTAAACGCTGTACCAACTTTAATTCTTCATCTGAAGATAAAACTGCTCCGCCACCGGTTTCAGTTTGAGCCAATAAAATAGCAGACTTAATAGCTCGTAAGGATTCCAAAGCTACGGTATCCTTTGCTTTCATTGCTACTTTCATTTGTTCCATTACCTGCTCTTGTAAGCTCATACCCATATTAAATTTGCGGTGCGAAGATAAAAAATAAACCCGAAAACTGCGGTGATTTTCGGGTTTAAAAACAACTTTAAAAATTTAATTCTAACCTATAGCTAATCCACATTGTCATGTAAAAAGGAATTGTTGGAGCGTAATTGTATCTCATCATTACTGTCCTCTCCTAAAGTAGTTCTGGAAACCCGTTGCTCCCTTGGGTTTTCATTCAAGTCCACTCCCTGACGCTTGTATGCAGGTTGTTTTTCTATTTCATCTATATTGTTTAAGCTATTGTTAAACTTATAATTAAAGTCTTTTAGTTTTCTTCGTCGTTCATCTGCCCGCTCTTTTAAAAGATCTTCCAAAGGAGTATTCATAGGATCTATTTCTGTTGCCTCTTGGGCTCTGAAAGCCGGGGTTTCTTGATAAATTGACTTTCGCTCAAACACCAACTCATTCTCCACAATCTTTGGTTCATATTCTTCAGCTTTGGACTTGGCTCCGGTCAATTTCTTTTCCAATTCCATATAATCATCCAAGCTATAACGGGTCTCTCCATTCTTATTGTACTCCAAAATGGGTATTACCTCTATGTGATCCTTCACTTTTAAATCCCTAATCTCTTCATCGTCCAGACTAAAAGTAATGACATGTTCTCGTTCGTCTTCTTCCTCTTGGGTGTCCGACTTGGGAAGGTCAAAACTAAAAGTAAACTGATCTTCTTCTCTTTTATTGGAAGTAAGAGTCACCGGTTCTACAACTTCAATATCGTTTATGGCATCTTTGGAATCAATGATTATAAAATCGCCATGTACTTCCTCTGCTATAACTTCTTCATAAAAAACATTGAAGTTTTTGATGTAGTTGGAGGTTGGTATTAAATCCATTTCCTCCTCAAACAGGGAGTGTTTTACAACAGGCTTTTCTACCGGTTCTTCCTCTTCCAGTTTGTAAACAACCTCTTTGGGGATTAAATTCAAGATTGCCTTTTTCTCCTCTTCCAGGTTGTGAACAATCTTCTTGGATTCCGTGTTTACAATATCGTCTTGCTGGTCTATATTAAAGCCGGTGGCAATAACTGTAACTCCTATTGCTTCCCCTAAACTTTCGTCTTCACCTACACCCATAATAATATTGGCGCCATGCCCCGCCTCTGCCTGAATATGGTCATTGATCTCTCCGATTTCATCAATGGTAATTTCCTTGGATCCTGAAACAATAAGTAGCAATACATTTTTTGCTCCCGAAATTTTATTATCATTAAGCAATGGAGAATCCAATGCATTCATTATAGCCTCATTTGCTCTTGCAGAACCTGAGGCATTAGCAGATCCCATTATGGCTGTGCCACTATTGGAAAGTACCGTCTTCGCATCCCGTAAATCTATGTTTTGAGTATAGTGATGTGTTATTACCTCTGCGATGCCTCTGGCTGCCGTAGCCAAAACCTCATCTGCTTTGGAGAAACCTGCTTTAAAACCCAAATTACCGTAAACCTCCCGAAGCTTGTTGTTGTTAATAACAATTAAAGAATCTACATTAGCCCGTAACTTTTCAATTCCCAATTGTGCTTGCTGACAGCGCATTTTTCCTTCGAACAAGAAGGGCATGGTAACAATGCCTACCGTAAGCACATCCATTTCCTTCGCTTGTCTTGCAATAACCGGTGCAGCACCTGTTCCGGTTCCACCGCCCATTCCGGCGGTTATAAACACCATTTTGGTTGTAGTATCCAACATGGCTTTAATTTCTTGCATACTTTCTATGGCTGCTTGCTCTCCTACTTCCGGATTGGCTCCTGCACCTAATCCTTCCGTCAGAGATACTCCCAACTGAATTTTATTGGGAACCGGACTGTTTTGCAAGGCTTGCGCATCTGTGTTGCAGATAACAAAATCTACCCCAACAATGCCCGCCTTAAACATATGGTTAATGGCATTACTGCCACCCCCACCAACGCCAATAACTTTTATAACATTGCTTTGATTCTTCGGCAAATCGAAAGCTATACTTTCAAATTCAGTGTTCTTGCTCATAGTTTTTCTATTACGGGTTCTAAAGTTGTGTTCTTGTTTTGATGCTTATTCTGCGTTATCTAAAAAGTCTTTCAATTTTTCGGACCACTTGTCCAAAATAGATTTACGTTCTTTTTTGGCAGCTGTTTTCGTGGCTGTTGCACCGTGTTCTTCATAAACTGCTTCTAAATGAGGTGCCCGCACTTCATTAACAGCTCTGCTTTTATTTCCGTTTTGAATGGCATTCATTAACAATCCAACGGCAGTAGCATACAACGGACTTGCTATCTCCTCATCAGAATCTCCTGCCAGATGTTCATTAGGATATCCAATTCGGGTATCCATGCCTGTGATATATTCTACCAATTGCTTTAAGTGCTTTAACTGACTACCGCCACCTGTAAGGACAATCCCTGCAATTAGTTTCTTCTTTTGTTCATCATGTCCATAATTCTTAATCTCTACATAGACTTGTTCTACAATTTCAACAACTCTTGCGTGTATTATTTTAGACAAGTTCTTTAAAGTTATCTCCTTGGGCTCTCTACCTCTTAACCCGGGGATAGAGACAATCTCATTATCCTTATTTTCTCCCGGCCATGCAGAACCAAACTTTATTTTCAGTAACTCGGCCTGCTTTTCTATAATTGAGCAGCCTTCTTTAATATCTTCGGTAATGACATTACCCCCAAATGGAATAACCGCAGTATGCCGAATAATTCCATCTTTAAAAATGGCCAAATCCGTTGTACCCCCTCCAATATCTATTAATGCCACACCGGCCTCTTTCTCTTCCTGACTTAAAACTGCATTAGCCGAAGCTAAAGGTTCCAACGTAATATTTCCTAAATCCAATCCTGCGCTTTTAATGCAACGTCCTACATTTTTTATCGATGAAACCTGTCCCACAACCACATGAAAGTTTGCTTCCAATCTGCCACCATACATTCCAATGGGCTGTTTAATTTCGGCTTGTCCGTCTACCTTGTATTCTTGCGGAAGTACATGGATAATCTCTTCTCCCGGAAGCATTACCAATTTATACACCTGATTACATAGCTTATCCAGATCATCTTCGTTTATAACTTCTTCAGAGTTAATTCGGGTTATATAATCGCTATGCTGCAGACTTCTGATATGCTGTCCCGCAATACCAACAACTACAGAACCTATTTTTAATCCCGAATTCTCTTCTGCCTGTTCAACAGCTTGCTGAATAGATCCTATGGTCTGAGTAATATTGTTAACCACCCCACGGTGAACTCCTAAACTCTTTGACCTTCCAATACCCAAAATCTCAATTTTGCCATATTCATTTTGCTTCCCAATGATGGCTACAATTTTTGTGGTACCAATGTCTAAACCAACTGAATAATTCCCGTGTTCCATATCTTATATTTTGCTACAAACTACCTGATTACTAAATTCCAGACTTACCATACTATAGGCTTCCAGCGTATTATCTTTATCTGCCTTGATATAAAAGGCTTTGAAATTGTTGAACTTTTGCTCCAAATCCTCCACATTTCCCAAATTCACGATAAAATTCTCCATTCTAAATTTCAACTGGTACTTTTCATCATCTTCAATGTGAATCCCTATGATGTTCTTTCTCAAAAAATCGTCCTCATTGATATAAGACAAAATGATAAAAACATCTTCTAAACTTTTTCCCGTAATCTTACCGGTAATTATAGGCACGCGAGCAGAATGATTGCTGGATAACGGCATACGTTTACCCTCATCATCTACATAGTATTTTGCACTCCCTTCTACACGTCCGATTGGCTTGCGCTGAACAATTTTTGATGTAAGCTCGCCATTTACAGTAAGATATACTTGGGCACTTTTTACCATTTCATTGGCCTCTATGACCTTTTCCATAGTATTCAAAACTAAATTTTCTTTGGGCACATTGAGTAGGGTGCCATAATTTTGTATTAACAATTTATTAACCGTTTCTCTGGTTACATACAAATTTTGGTCCCCGACAAAATTAATTGCCAAACCATTTATTGGCTTTGCATTACTGCGATGATTACTAAATGCATAAAGCCCAGTAATTACTACAAGTAAAGCCCCAATCTTTATGTAATTTGAATTAAATTTCATACTGAAGTTCTTGTTTTAATTTTTCTATTTCTAGTCCTATATCCCCTGCTCCCATTGTTACCAAAACATCCGGGTCTTGCTTTTTTATATCGGATAGCAAATTTGATTTTTGTATCAATTTTTTGTTCGGATTGTTAATTTTATCCAGTAGCCATTGCGAGGTAATTCCCGGGATGGGTAATTCTCTTGCAGGATAAATATCCAACAGCAAAACATGATCAAATTGTGATAAACTCTCTGCAAAATCATCTCCAAAGTCTTTTGTTCTGGAAAACAAATGGGGTTGAAAAACCGCTAGAACAACCTTACCCGGGTGCATCTCCCGAATTGCATCATGAACCGCATTTATCTCGGTTGGATGGTGCGCATAGTCATCTATAAAAATAAAAGCATCTTCTTTAATTTGGTAGGAAAACCTACGTTGCACACCTTTAAAAGTCCCAAGTGCTTCTGCAAGGCGATACGCAGGAGAACCCAATTGTATCGCCATTGCGAAAGCGGCTAGACCGTTTAGCAGGTTATGCCGTCCCGGTTTACTAAATTTCACTCCCGACAGGGTAGTTTCGGGAGTTCCCAAATCAAAAATGTAGGTACCATGTTCTATTTTTATATTTCGTATGCAATAATCCGAATCGTCTTCTATGCCATAAGTAATTCCATCCAGAGGCAGTCCGTTGCGAACAAACAATTTTCCGTCCGCCTTCAATTTAGTGGCAAACTCTTTAAAACTTTTTTGCAGTTCTTCCTTATTCCCATAAATATCCAAGTGATCGGCATCCATAGAAGTTATACAAGCTACATCGGGAGATAATCGCAAAAAGGACCTGTCGAACTCATCTGCTTCTACCACCGAGTACGCTGTTCCCTCCATTAAGAAGTTGCTTTTGAAATCTTCTGAAATTCCGCCTAAAAACGCCATTAACGGCGTACCGGTCTCTTTCAAAAGATGCGCCAGGATACAGGATGTTGTTGTTTTACCGTGTGTGCCCGCGACAGCAAAACAGAACGAATTTTCGGTAACCATTCCTAAAACCTCGGATCGCTTTTTTACTTTAAATCCGTTATTTACAAAGTAGTTGTATTCCGAATGTTCTTTAGGTACGGCAGGTGTATACACCACCAACGTATTTTCCGGTTCCAGGTAGTTTTTTGAAATTAGATTAATATCATCTGTATAATGAATTGAAATGCCCAAATCAGACAATTCCCTTGTCAGAGGCACCTCAGTTTTATCATATCCAGCAACATTTTTATCCAGAAATTTAAAATACCTGGCCAGCGCAGACATACCTATGCCTCCTATTCCGATAAAATAAACGTTATGGATATCTTTTATGTTCATGAGGCTAATTTCTTATCTCTTTGCAACAGTAACTTTTCAATCTCATCTACAATGTGTTTTGTAGCATGAGGAAGTGCTAACTTTTTTATATTGGACGCTAATGCCTCTTGCTTGCTCTTCGATTCCATTAGGCCGGAAAAGACAGTTTCAAATTCAGTATGCAAATCCTTCTCTCTTATCATCAAGGCTGCATTTTCATTAACCAAAGCCTGTGCATTTTTGGTTTGATGATCTTCTGCCACATTAGGCGAAGGAATAAACAGTGTTGGTTTACCAACAATACATAATTCTGAAACAGAGCCCGCCCCTGCTCTAGATACTATGAAGGTGGCCGCACTATAGGCGTAATCCATCTTATTTAAAAAATCAAAGACCTTAACACTTGCTGAGGCATAGCCTTTATAGGTATCGTAATAGAGCTTTCCACATTGCCATATGATTTGTATCCCTAATCTCTCAAAATATGCCAGCTTAGATTTTATCAATTCATTTATTTTTCTTGCCCCCAAACTACCGCCCAAAACTAACAAGGTTGGCTTGGTAGCATCTAACTGAAAGAAGTTGAATATTTCCTCTGTTTGAAGTTTTCCTTCGATCAATTCTGCACGCACAGGATTCCCTGTTTTTACAATTTTATCTGAAGGGAAAAATTGGTCCATCCCATCATATGCAACACATATTTTTGCTGCTTTTTTGGCCAATAATTTGTTGGTAATACCGGCATAGGAATTCTGCTCCTGAATGAGTACAGGAATCCGCTGTTTTTCAGCCATGTGCACCAGAGGACCACTGGCAAAACCACCGGTACCAATAACTACATTGGGTTTAAATGTTGCGATTATGTTCCTTGATTTTATCAAACTACCTATTACTTTAAAAGGAAACATTACATTTTTTAAAGTTAGTTTCCGTTGTAAACCACTAATCCATAAACCTACTATCTGATAGCCGGCCTTTGGCACTTTTTCCATTTCCATTCTGTCCTTTGCTCCTACAAACAGAAACTCGGCGTTTGGAAATCTTTTTTTCAGCTCATCCGCGATGGCAATGGCAGGATATATATGTCCGCCCGTACCTCCTCCAGAGAGTATAAACTTATACTTGCCCACTTAACACTTCTAAGGGGTTATTCTGATTTATTTCCTTTGTCTTCCGCGAACCTGTTTTATTATAACTTGCGCTCAATATAATTCCTATAGCTAAACAGGTCATCCAACTAGAGGTACCCCCACTGCTTATTAAGGGTAATGTCTGACCCGTAACCGGAAACAGCTCAACTGCTACAGCCATATTTAACAGTGCCTGAAATACAATTGGTAACCCTACACCTAATACAACCAATTTACCAAAGGCAGTTGTATTGCCATTGGCCACCACTACAATTCGAAATAGTAGTAACAGATAAAAAAACATAAGTGCAAAACCACCTACCAAACCATACTCTTCTACAATAATGGCATATATAAAATCTGAAGAGCTTTGAGGTAAAAAATTCTTCATTACACTTTTTCCTGCTCCATTCCCCACGATACCCCCTGTAGCAATAGCTATTTTAGCTTTCTCAATTTGGTAATCTCCTTCTGTATCTCCTGTACCTGCAAAATTCTCAATTCGATTCATCCATGTATCAACCCTATTGGAAAACAAATCGGGTACTGCCTTGGCTACAACGATAAATAAGGTAAGTGCTAAAAGTCCGGTTCCAAGAATTCCGACCAAATATTTAATAGGATAACCTCCTAAAAAACATAACAATAATACCATAGAAAAAATGATGCCTGCTGTAGAGAAATTAGCGGGAAGAATTAACATTACGACCAAAAAAACCGGCATCCACAGGGGCACAATGCTTTCCTTAAATGTGATGTTTTTATCCTTTATTTTACTGAGATACCGCGCAACATAAATCATCAGCACAACCAAGGCCAACCCGGAGGCTTGAAAAGTGAAGCCAACAAAAGGAATTCGGATCCATCTGCTTGCATTTGCCCCGTCAATAGTAGTTCCTTGCGCCAAAGTATATCCCAATAGCAATAGAACAATGGGCATGGCAATAAGTGAAAGTCCCTTGAAGAAATGCGTGGGTATTCTATGTACTCCAAAAATAATTCCAAAGCCTAAAAACAAAAGTAACGCATGTTTAACAAGATGACCTATTGTAGTTCCTTTACCGACCACATAGACCAAGTTGCTGCTTGCACTATAAACGGGTAAAAATGAAAATAAGGCCAAAAGTGCCACGACAGCCCAAATAGCTTTATCTCCTTTTATATTTTTGAACAGTGCTATCACCCTTTTATAAATTTTTTATTGCTGCTTTAAACTGATTTCCTCTATCCTCATAATTTTCAAAAAGATCAAAACTCGCGCATGCCGGGGACAACAATACGGTATCTCCTCTTTCCGCGATTTTATAAGATACTTTTACTGCCTCCTCCATAGCGTATGTTTCTACGATTAAATCGACCACATTTCCAAAAGTGTCTTTTATCTTAGTGTTATCTAGCCCCAAACAAACTATTGCTTTAACTTTCTCCCGGACCAGAGCCATTAATTCTTTGTAATCATTTCCTTTATCCACGCCACCGACAATCCAAACAATGGGAGTTTTTACACTGTCTAGTGCGTAATAGGTAGAATTTACATTGGTTGCTTTAGAATCATTTATGTATTGTACATGATGAATTTTAAGTACCTTTTCCAATCGGTGTTCTGCCCCTTGAAAGTTCGCTATACTGTTGCGTATGGTCTCCTTACGTATCCCCACCAATTTGGCTACTGTACTTGCAGCCATAGTGTTTTTAAGATTGTGTTTTCCTTCTAGTGCTAGGGTATCTGTGGTCATTTCAATTTTGGTATTTTGTGTATTCACTACTATTGTTTTGTTTTCTAAATGTGCTCCTTCCCCATCTTTATATTCTAATGAAAAGGGCAATAATTTTGGTTTAATCGGGTTTGCTATTAACCAATCCTTTATTACTGTATCCTCATCATCATAAATGAGATAATCTTCCTTTATTTGGTTTTTGGTTATCAGAAACTTGGAAGCTATATAATTCTCAAACTTATAGTCATACCGATCTAAATGATCCGGCGTAATATTGGTGATTATAGCAATATGCGGTTTAAAATCTTTTATTCCATCTAACTGAAAACTGCTGATTTCCAAAACGTAATAGTCAAAACTATTTTCTGCAACCATTTTGGCAAAACTGTCTCCAATGTTGCCTGCCATCCCCACCTTTAAGCCTCCTGCCTTTAAAATGTGGTAGGTGAGCATGGTGGTGGTAGTTTTTCCGTTACTGCCGGTTATTCCAATAATTGTTGCGTCTGTATATTGTGATGCAAACTCAATTTCAGAAATCACAGGTATACCAGCTTGCTTCAGTTTTACCACAAGTGGTGCCTTATCCGGAATTCCCGGACTTTTCATCACTAAATCGGCATTTAAAATTTTTTCCGGAGTATGCTTTTCTTCTTCCCAATCAATCCCAAAATGTTCAAGAACTTCTTTATATTTTTCCTTAATCTTTCCCAAATCCGTAACAAAAACTTGGTAACCCTTTTTGATTCCTAAAATGGCCGTTCCAACGCCGCTTTCTCCCCCACCTAGTATAACCAAACGCTGCATTATCTAACTTTCAATGTTACTATCGTAATAATGGCCAATAAGATTCCAACAATCCAAAACCGAGTAACTATTTTACTTTCGTGATAGCCCTTCTTCTGATAATGATGGTGTATTGGAGCCATGAGAAATATTCGTTTACCCTCTCCTAACCTCTTTTTAGTGTATTTAAAATACCCCACCTGCAACATCACAGAGATAGACTCCGCAAAGAAAATTCCGCACAATACGGGTATTAATAATTCCTTGCGAATGATAATTGCGATAACCGCAATGACCCCACCTATGGTTAGACTTCCGGTATCTCCCATAAAAACCTGAGCCGGATAGGCATTGTACCATAAAAAACCGACAAGTGCCCCAACGAAAGCGGCAACAAAAACCACCAACTCACCCACTTTGGGAATAAACATAATATCCAAATATTCAGAGAAAATAATATTTCCGGAAACCCAGGTAAAAATGCCTAAAGTGAGAACAATTATTGCTGAGGTGCCAGCTGCTAAACCATCAATACCATCGGTAAGGTTAGCCCCATTAGAGACCGCAGTAACAATGATTATGATTATGGGAATAAAAACCAACCAAGCGTATTTTTCCAAACCTTCACCTGCCCAGGAAATAAAACTGGTATAATCCAATTCATTATTTTTAAAAAAGGGAACGGTGGTTTTGGTTGATTTTATTTCTGCACCTTGAACTTTCTCTACGGTAAAAGTGGGGGTTATAGTGGTTGTATTTCGCGCCTTCATGGTGACCTCAGGGTGAAAAAATAGCGTAACCCCAACTAATAATCCCAGTACTATTTGACCCAAAACTTTAAACCTCCCTTTTAATCCCGCCTTATCTTTTTTGAAAACTTTGATATAATCGTCTGCAAAACCTATTATCCCCATCCATACTGTGGTGAAGATTAATAAAATGACATAAATGTTTTTTATATCTGCAAACAATAAAACAGGAATTAACGTGGCTAAAATGATAATTAGCCCACCCATTGTCGGGGTTCCGGATTTTTGCTTTTGACCCTCCAGACCTAAATCACGAACCGTTTCTCCAATCTGTTTATTTTGAAGAAATACAATTATTTTTTTTCCGTATGTGGTTGCTATTATTAATGATAGTAAGACTGCTATAGCGGCACGAAAGGTCAGAAACTGAAAGAGTCCGGCCCCGGGTAAATCATATTGTTTATCCAAATAATCAAAAAGATAGTATAACATAATTCTTGGTGCTTATTTTAAGCCTTTAGCAATCTAAATCCCTATTTATTTAAACTTTCCAGTAACTCCTTAACTATTTTAAAATCATCAAAATCTACCCTGCTTCCATTGGTCTCCTGGTAGGTTTCATGTCCTTTTCCCGCCACCAAAATGATGTCATTGGCATTTGCCAACTGGCATGCCGTTTTGATTGCCTGTTGTCTGTTTTCTATAGACAATATTTTCTTCACATTCTGGGGTTCTACCCCTGCTTCCATCTCTTCAATAATCGTAGAAGGCGTTTCGCTTCTGGGATTATCGGAGGTGAAAATAGCCCTATTACTTAATGCTGATGCGATATGACCCATAACCGGACGCTTAGACTTATCTCTGTCACCACCACACCCCACGACGGTGATGACATTTTCATTTCCAGTCCTCAATGTATTGATAGTATCAAGTACATTTCTAAGTGCATCCGGCGTATGGGCATAATCAACAATAGCCGTTATTCTTTCTTTTGATATAAAATATTGAAATCGTCCATCTACATTCTCTAATTCGCTTAGCAGTCTTAAGGTCTCTAACTTCTCTAAGCCCAAAAGGTCTGCCGTTGCGTAAATGGCGAGCATATTATAAGCATTAAAATTTCCTATTAACTTTGACCACAATTCGTTGCCGTCTATCTTTAATAACTGACCACTGAATTGATTTTCTATGATCTGTGCCCTGTAATCGGCATACGTCTTTAGCGCATAGGTGTGCTTCTTTGCACGGGTATTTTGCAACATCAACAAGCCGTTCTTATCATCAATATTGGTTAGTGCAAATGCCTTTTTCGGCAGATTATCAAACAACAATTTTTTGGTGTCTCTATATTCAGCAAAGGTTTTATGGTAATCTAAATGATCATGGGTTAGATTGGTAAAAATGGCACCTTCAAAAACCAATCCTTCTGTCCTTTTTTGATGAATTCCATGAGAACTCACTTCCATAAAACAATATTCTACACCAACAGCGTTCATTAAGCTCAAATGTTCATTAATCGTCAATGCATCCGGCGTAGTATGGCTGGTAGGATATTCAATATCATCAACCATAATTTTAATGGTTGATAGTAATCCTACCTTATAGCCCGCCTTTTTAAACAATCGATATAACAGTGTACTCACGGTAGTCTTACCATTGGTTCCTGTAACACCCACCAGTTTTAGATTTTTTGATGGGGTATTATAGAAATTTGAAGCCATTATGGCCAAAGCCTTATTTCCGTTGTCTACTTCAAGGTAGGTTATCCCGTTAACCATCTGCTCCGGTAATGCTTCACAGACAATGGTCTTTGCACCCAAATCTATAGCCTTGCTAATGTAATTGTGTCCATCTGCCAAAGTTCCCTTTATAGCAACAAAAACATCATCCATTCCAACTTTTCGGGAATCAAAGCAGATGTTGTTAACCATAAGTGTAGTTGTTCCACTAACTGCAGAAAGGCCAACCCCATATAAAATATCCTTTAATACTTTCATGATAGCTCCAAGACTATTTTTTCTACCCTCTTAAGATCCGTTCCGTGAATAATGGACTGCTTCTTTACTTTCCCATTTCCTCTAATTTCTACCACCAAACCTAAATTTTCTAGGATGGCAACCGCATCCATTCCACTCATCCCTTCAACATTTGGCACAGTGTTATACACCTTTTGAGCTTCTGCAAAATAATCCTGATACGCCTTTTCCAAACCTTGATCTTTTGGTTGCAATTGTTCTACTTCATCCATTATTGGTGAAGTGGTAAAAATCTTTTGCGCTATCGATTTAAATACGGGTCCGGAAACATCAGCGCCATAATAACCAACACTTTTATCGGGTTCATGAATTATTACTATGCAGGAATATTTGGGATTATCCACAGGAAAGTAGCCTGCAAAAGAAGAAATATATTTGAGCTTATCAGGATCTTTGGATACATAGTCTTTTTGACAGGTTCCCGTTTTTCCGGCCATAGAAAAATTAGGAGAATACAGCCCATGACCGGTTCCATACTTTTTCTCTACTACATCCTTCAATAGGTGTTTAACCACTTTTGCAGTTTCCTTAGAACAAATGGATGGATTAATAACTTCCTTTTCAAACTTATAAATTGATTTATCCCATTCTTTAACTTCCTTAATCAGTCTTGGTTTTACCATTTCACCATCATTGGCGATAGCATTGTAAAAGGTTAATGTTTGCAAAGGTGTTAGTGAAACTTCGTACCCATGAGACATCCATGCTAAAGAAATACCGGACCAACCTTTATCACCCGGATAACGAATTACAGGTTTGCCTTCGCCATTAACAGGCAACCCCAACTCATTATGTAAACCCATATTCATCAGGCGGTTCACAAATTTCTCAGGTTGACCCTTATAACCATTATGAATTATTTTTGCGAAAGCAGTATTTGAAGACACCTCAAAAGCTTTGGCTACTGATATTTTACCGTAACCCCCTGGTTTGGAATCCCGTACTGTTCTATCAAAAACCTTCCAACGTCCGTTTTCTGTGTCCAAAACGGAACTTGTATCTATTACCTTATCTTCCAAGGCCGCTACAAGTGACATTAATTTAAAGGTAGAACCAGGCTCATGAGACTCCCCGATAGCATAGTTTAGACGTTCATAATATTTTCCGTCATCGGTCCTTCCCAAATTAGAAATAGCCTTGATTTCCCCGGTTTTAGTTTCCATGACAATAACACAACCGTGATCTGCCTTGTACTTTTCCAATTGTAACAGTAGGGCATGATGTGCAATGTCCTGTATATTGATATCTATAGTAGAAATAACATCATAGCCATCTTTTGGCTCAACGATATTATCAAAACCCAAAGGCTTCCATTGTCCTTTGGCTATTTTTTGTTTTAGCCTCTTACCTTCTACACCTCGTAAATATTGTCCAAAAGCGCCTTCTAATCCAACTCGGGTATAATAGCCGTTTTCATCCACTCTTTCGTAGCCAACGCTTCGCTCTGCTATTTTACCCAAAGGATGCTCTCGAACCGTTCTTTGTTCAACAATTAAGCCGCCCTTATAGGGACCTTTATTAAACAGCGGTAACTCTTTAACCCGTATATAGTCTGAATAATCAATATCCCTTACCACTAATGTGTAGCGGTTCTCATTGACTTTCGCTTTTCGAAATAACTGTTGATAATGCTCTGAGGATTGTCCAAATAATTTAGAAAGACCATCTGAAAGAGGTACTACATTAGCTTCAAAATCCCTGTTTGTAACAGTAAGGGCATCAAATCTAATGGTGTATTTGGAGACGGAAGTAGCCAGTAAACTACCATCGTCTGAATATAAATTTCCCCTATTTGGAGCAATAGTAAACATCTTTTCAGTGCGGTCCAGCGCTAGTTGTCTATACTTATCACCATCAACAAGTTGGATTGACACCAGTTTTACCATTACGGCCACGGCAAAGAGAAACAGGAAACCTGCCACAAAATACATACGGGTTAATATGTTCTTTTCTCTGTTCGCCATTACTCTTGATGTTTAATCTTTATTTTTTTTGGTGGTGTTTCGGATGGATGTAAGCCAACTTCTTCAACCGTTTGTAAGATGGTTGACTCTAATTTTAAGCGTTGCATGTCTGACCGCATATCTACAAACTGACTTCTAAGCTCCTTTACCTCCTCGTTTAAAGCAGCAATACGATGTACTTTAACATCAGCACTATGAGAACTAGCAATCATTATAGTAGCCAGGAAAGAGGCAAAAATGATGAAAAGCCAATTTTTGGGAGCATCACCACTTACCAAAAACTTACCTTTTAATATGTCTATAATACTTTCTCTCATTTATATTATATTTCTACCTAAAGCAGTTTAACCCTATATTAAGCTGTTCGCTCTGCTATTCTTAACTTAGCACTGCGAGCCCTGTTATTTGTTTTTACTTCCATTTTAGAGGGAACCACCAAACTGCCCACTTTTCGAAAGGGTACATTGCTGTTCCCATAAAAATCCTTATCCGGTTCACCTTCAAACTTTCCTGTTATCATAAATCTTTTTACCAATCTATCTTCCAATGAATGATAGCTAATGATACTTAATCTACCTCCCGGACGGAGAAGCTGCGTTGTTTGCTCCAGAAATTCCTTGATAGCCTGCACTTCCTGATTCACCTCTATTCGTATGGCTTGATATACTTGCGCCAGTACCTTGTGCTCTCTACCTTTCGGTAAAAACGGCTTAAGAACTTCTTTCAATTGCTCCGTGGTTTTTAACAAATTTTGCTCTCTGGAAGCGATTATTGCCTTTGCAATCACATTGGCATTTCTTAAATCGCCATAGTGAAACAATACCCTGCTTAAATCCTCAAAAGCATAATCATTTACCACTTCAAAAGCAGATATATTGGTACGTTTACTCATTCTCATATCCAAAACTGCATCAAACCGTGTAGAAAATCCACGTTCTGCCATATCAAATTGATGGGAGGAAACACCAAAATCTGCTAAAATTCCGTCTACTTTCCGAATGCCATAGAACTTTAAAAACTGCGATATAAATCTGAAATTCTCATTAATTAACTGAAACCTATCATCTTTAATACGATTTTTCAAGGCATCTTCATCCTGATCAAATGCTAATAATTTGCCTCTTGAACCCAGCCTTTTCAAAATTTCCTTAGAGTGACCTCCACCACCAAACGTTACATCCACATATACCCCGTCTTCCTTAATGTTGAGTCCGTCTACGGACTCCTTCAACAATACGGGATTATGATAACTCATCCCCATCGTCTCCCATTACCTCTTCAGCCAGGTCTCCAAAATTCTCAGCCGTTTCATCAATTACTTTTTCATAATTATCCTTATCCCAGATTTCTATGATATTAATTGCGGAACTCAAAACCACATCTTTAGTAATCCCTGCTACATCAACCAAATTCTTCGGAATCAGCAGTCGCCCGGTTACATCAATCTCTACCACTTTCACTCCGGCAGAAAAACGTCTTATAAAATCATTATTCTTCTTCTTAAATCGGTTTTTCTTATTCATTTTCTCCATCAGAACATTCCACTCCTCCATGGGATAGAGCTCCAAACAGGGATGAAAAACTGACCTTTTAATTATAAAACCATTATTTAAAACAGGAGACATTTGATTTTTAAGCGCAACAGGCAGCATAACCCGTCCTTTAGAATCTACTCTACAATCATATGTCCCTATGAAATTAATCACCCTTCAGAATTTTCTTTTCTATTTAAACTCAAATATATAGAAATTATTACCACATTTTACCAGTCTCTACCACTTTGTTGATAAAATTTCGACATTTTAGCCAAATACTTTATTTTAATGGCTTAAAATCTTTAGTTAACCTCTTCTTAAAGCGACATAAATCCGTGAACCATAAAATATTGAACTGTTTATTTAACGAACTACCGTTGTAGCAGGAAATACCTATATTTGCCCCTTGAGACAAGAATTTACCCTTGATGAAAAAAAAGATTGTTACTGAAGGAAAATACAGGTATACAGAATCCGGTGAAGGAACCCCAATCATTGTTTTGCATGGACTAATGGGTGGATTAGGAAATTTTAATGGTGTTTTAAAACATTATCCTAAAAAAGGATACAGAGTACTAATCCCTGAACTTCCCATATATGATTTGCCTCTTTTACGCACCAACGTTAAGAGTTTTGCCAAATTTGTAGAAGGTTTTATTACCCATAAACAATTAGAAAATGTTATTTTATTGGGCAATTCCCTTGGCGGTCATGTAGGTTTGTTGCACACCAAATTGTATCCAAAAAAAGTAAAGGCCTTAGTGATTACCGGGAGCTCCGGGTTATATGAGAGCGCTATGGGCGATGGATACCCCAAACGAGGAGACTATGAGTTTATCAAAAAGAAAGCTCAGGATGTATTTTATGATCCCGAGATTGCTACCAAAGAAATAGTAGATGAAGTCTATGAAACGGTAAATAACAGATTAAAATTGATAAAAACCTTAGCCATTGCTAAAAGTGCCATTCGGCATAATATGTCTAAAGACCTTCCTAATATGCATACCCCTACTTGCATCATATGGGGAAAAAATGATAAAGTAACACCACCTAATGTAGCCGAAGAATTTCATAATCTCCTGCCTAATTCGGAGCTTTTTTGGATAAAAAAATGCGGCCATGCCCCCATGATGGAGCATCCAAAAAAGTTTAATGCAATTCTAGACACGTGGTTAGAAAATCACAATTTCTAAAGTAAAACGCATGAAAATTAAGTCGGCTACCTTTGTAATGAGTAATTCCAATGTGGCCAGTTGTCCTAAGGAGCCCTTAGCGGAATATGCCTTTATAGGGCGATCTAACGTTGGGAAATCTTCCTTAATTAATATGCTAACGGACCGAAAAAATCTTGCTAAAACTTCAGGCAGACCGGGAAAAACACAACTTATAAACCACTTTAAAATTAACGACAATTGGTTTTTGGTAGATTTACCGGGCTATGGTTATGCCAGAGTCTCTAAAAAAAGTAAAAGTACCTTTCAAAAATATATCACGGAATACTTCCAGAAAAGGGAACAATTGATATGTGCGTTTGTGCTTATAGATATTCGGCACGAGCCCCAAAAAATTGATTTGGAATTTATGGAATGGATGGGCACCAATGAAATTCCTTTTTGTATTGTTTTCACCAAAGCAGATAAACTGAAACCGCAAGTGATAGAAAATCACATTGCTACCTATCTCACTACCTTATTGTCCGGAATATGGGAAGAAGCCCCTATATATTTCATAACCTCCTCGTCTACAGGTGCAGGCAGAGAAGCATTGTTGGCTTATATTGATACACTAAACGAAACTTTTTATAAGCAGCCCCCGATGCTTTCCTAACTTTTTACTTCCCGCTCACAAACCCTGTCTTTCTGTAATTAATGCAATCAGATCCGAAGCATTTTCCAAATTTTTCAGTTCATCGGTTCCCACAAATACCTCAAGATCGTTGTGCGACTCGGCAAGTATAATTGGAAAGGTAAATTTATGTCCAAATTTGGAGGCATATTGATTAGCAAATTCATCCTTATGCAAGAAAATCATTTCTAACGAACTTTGTTCCCGGAATTTTTTCCAAATTGTATCTTCAGTTAATACCCCAAAAGTAATGGCGCAAAGATGGCAGTTATACGTAGCCGGACTCAAAACTTTATGAGCGCTATCTAAAAGAGAATTTAGTTTCCCTGAATTAGCATTGTAAATAAAAAGTAATTTTGTAAATCTAACTGTTTCTTTCATGGAAACCTTGCTCTAAAGGGTTTGTTCTATTCAATTAGTTTAGTTTTTTGGGTACAACAACCTACTTAAAATGTCTTGTTGCCTTTTCTCTCTAATAAATTGGTTATTGCGGCTTCATTTTATACCCTTCATTACATGAAATGAACATTTTCTACTCCATTTTTGGTTGCGGGGTATTTTTAATTTCTCATTAAGAATTTCAGGAGTTTTTTAGCATCTTGTCTGTTGTCCCAAAATCCGGTGATTATTACTCTTGATTGTTGAACGTGATAAAGAATGCTGTAATGTCCCATGATAATAGCTCTGGTGTCTTTAAAGCTAGTGGGCTTTCCAATTTCCGAATGCTGTTTTAGTATTTCCGTTCGTTGTCGAATGGCTAGGTTCAATTTCTTCGAATACTGCGTGCTTTTGTTTCGCTTATTCCAATATTCAAAAATAGAATTTCTTTGCCTTTTGGCCGTTGTAGTCCAAAATATAGTTAATCCATCCATTCAGAATCCTCTTTCCGTAAATCACTTTCTGAAATAAGATTACCGTTTTCAATATCCATTTCGCTCAACATTAGCATTTCTATTTGATGTGAATCTAGAATGAGTCGCTCATCTGTTTCAGTCGAATTTAGTATGCTTTCAATGGCAGCCAACAATTTTTCATTTTTGGCAACCATAATTCGGTCAATTAATCTACTCTTTAAGGCGTCTAGTGTTTTCATATCCGGATTTTTAATAAAATTCGAGAAATTTATTGGTTTTAACAAGTGCTGCCAAATGTTCGGCAATACAGCGAGAGCGGGGTTGATTTCTATGAACTAGGTAAACTCTTTTAATTAAGCAACCATATAAAGAGCAAAATAAAAATCACAACGGCAGAGACCAGTAAAATCAATTCCCGTTGTTTTGTTTTTCTGGCTTGAGTACGTATATCCGTTCTAATTCTATCTAATTCTTCAGGACTAACCGTTTTAAATTCAACCTGAGTTGTACCTGTATTTTTTGCACTAGAAGTTTTTTTATTTTTAGATCTATGGGATTTGAGCATATCACGATTGGGTTTTAAACTCTTAATCCTATGTAGCATGTGCCCGGCACCCCCCCATAATTTCCTTTTCTTAAATATACAAATTAGATGCAATTCGTAAGCCCGTACTTTCAAGACTTCTCACAACTCCATTTAAGATCCCTCAAAAATATACTATTTTTTTAAATCTAATTTCTCAGCAAAATAGACACAGAAGTCCTTCATGGTTGCAGTCATTTTTTCATCCTGGGTAGCTTTCATAAAGGTATCAGACATAGCCAACAAGGTTTGATGAAAGAAAA
>CAYTDS010000011.1:0-10768 GCA_964436555.1 uncultured Flavobacteriaceae bacterium
CAAATAATACAGCTGCTAAGACAGACAACGGTATCATATTTAATATGGTAGGAATCAATATAACCGAGATAAGCAGAAGAAAACCATGAATTATGGCAGACAATTTTGTTTTACCACCGGATTGAATATTGGCCGAACTTCTGACAATCACCTGTGTAATTGGTAAACCACCAATTAATCCGGAAAGAATATTTCCGGTACCTTGTGCAAACAATTCTCTGTTTGGAGGAGTGTTATTTTTATCTGGGTCTAATTTGTCGGTAGCTTCTACACTTAGTAGGGTCTCAATGCTAGCTACTAAGGCAAGGGTAAATGCAACCAACCAAATTTCCGGATTGCTTATGGCTCCAAAGTTGGGTAAGGTAAATTGCTTTACAAAGGAAGCTGCGTCCTCCGGTATTGGAACATTTACTAAATGGGATTGTCCTATGGCCAAGATGTGATGTGATTTGGTAAGTAGATAAAAAATAACGCCTAAAAAAACCACCACTAGCGGACCTTGTACTAATTGAAAAACTCTATGCTTTTTTGCCAAAACATTGTCCCAGATAATAAGTACTGCTAAGGAAATAATACCAATCAATGCCGACCCCGGGATAATATTGTTTATGGTGTTGAATAGCTCTGAAAACGTATTGCCTCCGTCAATTTCAAAAAACTCAATATCCCAAGCGGATTCTTCATCATAACCAAAAAAATTAGGAATTTGTTTCAATACAATAATTATCCCTATACCTGTAAGCATGCCTTTGATAACCGATGAGGGAAAATAGTAACCAATTACGCCTAATTTAAGCACACCAAAGATGAGTTGTATAACACCGCCTAAGACTACAGCCAAAAGAAAATTTTCATAACCTCCTAAGGTCCCAATAGCAACTAAAACAATGGCTGCCAAACCAGCGGCAGGACCACTAACCCCTAGATTGGATCCACTCATGGCTCCTACAACAATACCACCTATTATACCTGCTATTACCCCAGAAAATAGTGGTGCCCCACTGGCCAGAGCAATACCAAGGCACAACGGCAATGCTACGAAAAACACGACCAAACTGGCCGGAAGATCTTTCTTTAAATGTTTGAACATACTAAATACCGTTTTTAGGCCTTGAACACCTTATTAAGTTAAAGACAATTTGGAAAATTAATTGAAAGTGAGAAAAGATGAACTTAAATATGCTTCTTTGGAGGGGGTACAAGCACGGCTAAGTATGGGTCGTAGTAGTATTCCTTATCTAAATTTAAACTGCTAAATTTTATCTGAAAATTAAAAGAATAGTTGGAATTGGTATTAGAAAACAATTCACTCTTAAACAAGTTTTCATGTTTCACTTCCTGATGAGACTCCTCCTCTTCCTCTACACTATAGAAAATAGAAATATCTGCCTCGTCGTTAAGCAAACTTAAAATTGACGGTGCTATTAGGAACAAGCTAAAGCTTGTAAACAATACACAAACAAATATTTTAGTTTTTAAATCCAATGGTTAAAGTTGATAAATGCAAATATAACCGTATTACCCTCAACTTGTGTTAAGGAATGTTAAAAATCCATAAGGGCCTTAATTGCATCGTTAGGAACCCAGCCGGTTTTACCGTCTCCAATTTTAATCTTTTTCCAATTGTCTAGGGTCTCTAGAATATTTACCTTGGTTCCTGCGTGAAGGGTAAACAATTCTTCACTTCTGGAATTTGGTTCAGATTTTATTACCACTGATTCCGAAAAAACAATAGCCGGGTTTTCCTGTTTATAACTGTTGTATTCCAAATGGGCAAAAGTTATTGAAAGCAATGCAATACCAAGAAAAACCAGACTGCTGGTAAAAGCTATTCGCTTTTGCCGGGGATATCTGAAATAGTAGAAAGCGATGTATGCAAGTACAAACAGAAGAACAAAAAAAACCGCTAAATAAGCCCATTGATCAAATGAGAAAAGGCCTGCAACGGAATTATAGGCTTTTGTAATACTGCTTTCAGGTAGTTGTTGAATAGCATCCAGAGTCAGACTTTGTGCAAAAGCCAGATTATTTAGAATCTCTGAGTCGTTAGGTTTTAAAATAAGTGCTTTTTCAAAATAGTAGATACTGGGAGCAATCTGGTTTGTTTTGTAATACGAGTTTCCCAGATTGTAATAAAGTGCAGCAGAGTGTTCGCCATTTTCAAGAATTTTTAAATAATTGGAAATAGCTTCTTCATATTTTCCCTCATTATAAGCTACAGTGGCATCATCGAACAACTTGGTATTTTGAGAGCTTGCAAGAAAAGAAAACAACAGTATAAAAAGGATTGTAAACTTTCTCATAATCACAATTGTTTATCCATTTGAGCAATAACCTCACTGGCCTTGGTATAGTCTTGTTGCATCTGTACTTCGGAAAAAGGGCTATATCTAGCTACTTCACAATTTTCCAACAAACCAATAAACCCTTCTCTGGTTTTTTCATCTACCTGTTTTTCTGTCAAAAGAGAAACTATTTTATCCTTGCTAAAATCTGAGGTTTCTATCTTTAACTTAGCCTTAAGATAATTATGCAATGCTTTTTCCAGAGCGATATAAAAAAGATCTTTTTTACCCAAAGTTTTCTTTGCCTCAGAAAGATACCTTCTGGCTAGTTTATCAGCCTTTTTTATTTTATTACCTACAATATCACTTGCTATGGCCTCGCGTTTTTTCCCAAAAACGATCGCTAAGGGAATTAATAATAAGGGTAACAGAAGACTTAAATAAAATTGAGGGGTTGCAAAGAAATGATTTTGACCAATTGCCACGAGGTTTCCTTTTAACTTTATAAAATTAAATTGATTTTCCGGGCCGATTACAAATTGTTTATTTGCTCCTATTGCTCCTTCAGTGCTGGATGCAGTATTGGGTCCATCTGAAACAGCCAGGGGAATTTCCGAAGTTGTAAGAGTAACATATTTCTGGGTTTTTGGGTTGAAATAACTAAATCCGAGGCCAGGTATGCTATAGTTCCCTCTAAATGAAGGTACAATCGTATAGCTGTTACTCACCTTACCTTCCATACCGGATAATGTTGTTCTTATATTTTCCTGAAATTCCGGTTCATAAACTTCCAGAGAACTTGGGAGTGTAAGTCCCGGAATTTCGAATAGTTTCAGATTGCCTTGGCCTTTTATCTCCACCTTGGCTTGTAGCGATTCAGATGCTTTAAGACTTGCTTTGGTTGCAGTTACAAAGAATTCAAATTCTCCTACTGCACCACTAAAATCAGGAGGTCTACCTTCACTAGGTAATTCTTTTACATCAATACTACGTTGGCCGGCAGAAACTGTCTTATTGGTTTCTGTGTAAATAGGCCCCCCAAAAAAATCTCGCTTATTGGTAGGGACTTGTAGACTTACATCTAATGAGAGAGGTTCTAGCTCTAAATTACCTGTTTTTTGGGGATACAAAACTATACGCTTTAAAACTACATAGCGGTACGATTTTCCCTGATAGGTGCCCGTTTGGACATCGTACTTGGTCACCGGGATATCCTGACTCCAAAAATTATTATACTTCGGGTTGTCCAATGCTCTAAAATTGGTAACATTTATTGACGGACTCACATAAAGCTTGTAAACCACACTTACCGCCTCATTCAAATAAGGGTTAGCCTTTGAAACTTCCGCAACCAAATGTAAACTTTCATTGGCGATATCCTCTGCGGTCATTTGATCGCTTGGTTTATCTACTGCCGCTGTGACTTCAACTTCTTTGGGAAGGGATTTGTACGTCTTCCCTGCAATAGTTATAGAGGCTTGTTTTATTGTAAATTTACCTCTGGCAGTTGGGGCAATGGTATAGGAATAGGTTTTAGAGTAACTTCGTACCCCATTTATCCATGATGAACTAATAGATTGAGAGGGTCCCATGAGCACTCTAAAGCCTGCAAAATCGGGAGGAACAAAATCGTCTCCATCCTTATTCATTGTAAAATCTACACGTATACGCTCGTTTATCCCGAGCCTATCTTTGCTGAGATTCATCTCAAAAGTTACGGCGTCATCATCTTGCGCATTTATGAACGGGTTCACAAATAGCAAGGAAAATAATGCCAAATAACATTTTAAGCTAAGCTTCATTACCAGTCCTTTTCATTTTTAACTTTAGTTCCTTTTACCTTTTGAGCATCAATTTTATCTTGTACTTTTTTCTCTTCGTTTTGCATTGCCTCTAGAATATTCTTGACTTGCTGAGAAGATAGCTGGTTGGGTCGTGGAGGTTTTTGCTCTTGAGGCTCTCCTTCATTGGGCTGTGGTTGCTCTTCTTTTTTATCGCCTTCACTCTCTTTATTTTCTTCTTGCTTTTCATCTCCTTTATCTCCTTCATCGCCCTTGTCTTCATCCTCTTGTTCTTTTGGATCTCCATCCCCTTTATCCTTATTCTCGTCTTCCTTTTTGTCCTCCTTATCCTGATCTTTTTTATCTTCCTGTTCCTCGTTGTCTTTGTCTTGATTATTCTTTTGATCTTCTTCCTGTTGTTTTTTAAGCATCTCTTGAGCCAAAGCCAGATTATATCGGGTTTCTTCGTCTGCAGGGTTATTTCGTAAAGCTTCTTTATAAGCTTCAACCGCTTTTTGGTATTCCTTACTTTTCATAAATACATTACCCATGTTATGGTAGGCACTATGCTTATCTTTTTTATTTGAGGCTAATTCACCGGCTTGCTTAAATCGCGAAAATGCTTCCCCATAAGTCTCCTTGGAATAATAGGCGTTTCCTAAGTTATACGGTGCAGCTACATTTTCATTGCTCTTAGAAATCGCTTTTCTTAAATTTGCTTCTGCACTTACAAAGTTATCCTCTGAAAGTTCTTTATTTGCTTCCCAGGTAAAGTTCTTAGAGGCTTCAAGAGCCTTTTTCTTTTGCTTGTCTTCTTGTTCCTGGGCATAGGAATAGCACGCTACCAAGAAGATTAGAAAAAAGACGATTATGTTAAGCTGCCGATTTTTCATTGAATAAATCTAGTTTTTTAAGCCATTTTGTTTTTCGTTCCAAAAGAAATATATCCAAAAATAAAAAGAATAAGGAAGCACCTAAAAACCATTGAAATTGACTTTTAAATTCTGCAAACTGTTTTGCTTCGAATTCTTTTTTATCCATTCGATTCAATTGTTCTTTTATATACTCCACAGCCTCTTCTGTATTTGCGCCATTTATATATTCCCCATTTCCTTCCGTGGCAATTTCCTGTAACACAGCTTCATTGAGCTTTGTAATTACTACTTCTCCCTGAAGGTCTTTCTTTAAACTCTCTACTACACCATTTTTTTTAATGGGGATTGGAGCACCATTGCTTTTACCTACCCCTACCGTAAATACACGAATACCTTCATTAACTGCTTTTTCGACGGCACTTGAAGTAGAACTTGTAGAATGGTCCTCGCCATCGGAAATAAGAAAAAGCACTCTATTTGTTTGCTCATCATCGTCAAAATAGGTTGCAGCAAGTTCTAATGCTTCATTAATTGCAGTACCCTGGGAAGAAAGCATATCTGTATTCATACTTTGTAAAAACATTTTTGCCGCCCCATAATCTGTTGTAATGGGCAACTGCGGAAAAGCCTGTCCCGCATAAGCAATTATTCCAATACGGTCACTTGCTAATTGATTAATAATCTCTGAAACAAGACGTTTTGATTTTTCAAGCCTATTGGGAGCAATATCCTCCGCCAACATACTTTTAGAAACATCTATAGCAAAAACAATATCCACACCTTCTCTTTTAACTGTTTCTAGCTTGGTGCCTATTTTTGGATTAATAAGAGCAAGTATCCCAAACGTTAATGCTAATAAAAAAAATATTAGTTTTAATGTTACTTTAAAATTTGATTTATTTGGAGCCAGACGTTTTAAGAGCTGATCATCTGCAAACTTCTTTTGTGTTTTTCTTTTCCAGATTTGAAGCCCTATGAAATAGACGATCACCACCGGAATGATGAAGAATAAATAAAAATATGTTTTTTCGTCTAACTGAATCATAACCTATATAAAACTTCTAAATACAGTGTTTCTTAATATCCATTCCAATAGTAGCAAAGCACCTGCCAAAAATACCCACGGTCTAAATTTTTCTTCATAACGGTAGTATTTAAATTCTTCTACCTCGGTTTTTTCTAACAGGTTTATTTCATCATAGATGGCTTCCAGCTTTTTATTATCGGTAGCCCTAAAGTATTTACCTCCGGTAATGTCGGCAATATTTTTTAACAAAGGCTCATCTATTTCTACCTCCCGCATTGCATACCTAAAAGAGCCATCCGGGTTATAAGCCACAGGAGACATAGCGTTACCATTAGTGCCTAAACCTATGGTATAGGTTTTAATATCAAACTCAATAGCTAACTCCGCCGCTGTTTGCGGGTCAATAAAACCGGAATTATTAACGCCATCGGTTAGCAATATAATCACTTTACTCAATGCTTTGCTTTCTTTTAATCTGTTAACCGAGGTTGCCAGTCCCATGCCAATGGCGGTACCGTCATTTAATTGGCCATAGGTAATTTCCTCTAAGGCATTCAAAACAATGCCCTTATCACTAGTAATGGGTGTTTTGGTATAGCTTTCACCGGCATAAGCTACCAGGCCAATTCTGTCATTTGGGCGCTGCTTTATAAAATCTGCAGCTACTTCTTTGAGGGCTGCCAAGCGGTTAGGTTTTAAATCTCTGGCTAACATGCTGGATGAAACATCTATTGCCATAACAATATCTATACCTTTGGTGGTCTTAGTTCTGCTTGAAATATCTTCTGCTTGAGGTCTTGCTAAAGCAGTAATTAACGCGGTTAATGCCAAGAGTCGAAAAAAGAACAAGATGGGCTTTAGTTTGGGAAGGATACTTAATTTTGCAAAACCTTTTATACTTGAAATTTTTAAGGCTGCTGTTTCCTCTTTCCTTTTTAAAAAATACCAAAGTGAAGCCATTGGAAGCAGTAACAGCAACCAGAAAAACTCAGGATTTGCAAATTGGATATTTTCTAGCATCTACACACTCGTTTTTACATCTACAGACCTTAAAATTCTGTTTACTATTTTTTCCGCATAAGTATCTCCATCTAACCAAGATATAATGACTTGTTGCTGAAAGCCGTTACCCCCAAAAAGGAGAATAATATATTGTCCTTTGACAAGATTTTTAGATTCCGGAACGGCAAATTGGCCACTGCCATAGATTTTTAATCCTTGTACCCCCGCCATAGTGGTAAAACTATCTTGTTTTGTAATAATATTCTTTGCTCCTTGTGCTTCAAAATTCTTGATAATCAGTTCTATAGATTGTTCAAGATTTGGCTCTACTTGTTGTGTAAAGGTTGCTGAAGTGGTACCAATGGTAAATAATCCTACAGAACTCCTATACATAAAAGCTTGTAATTCTTTAATGGTTGCTTTAAGTTCCGGTTGAAGTTTCACTTCTTGTCTAAGCAATACTTGTGGGGTTTCTAATTGAATAGGGGGAAAGCCATAAGCGCTTGTAATCCATTCCCCCTCAAGCAATTCTTTTGTTGGGTGTCCTATAATGGTGTCTTTAACATAGCCAAAACCATAATAAGCCCCAGCCGAAATTCCGGAAATAAGAAGTACAGCAAAAGCTATTGCTGCTGTCACCAGAATTTTTTTCTTCTGTTTTTTTCGAGAGAGTTCTTCCAGATATTCCTCTGTATGCATTAATTCTTCTTCAGTAGGTTCGGGAAGGGCCTCTTTTGTTTTAATTACAATTTGTTCTATGGCTTTCCTGTCTTGTTCTGCAACACTGATTTCCGGTTTGGATCTGGCAAACTTAACCAAGTCCGATGTTTGCAACACTTTTTTAAATTGATTTATAGTTTCTGAATCTAATTTTAACTCCCCGGCATCTTTCATCATTTCCAATTTATCTATTAATTGATCCGTGGTGCTTTCTAAAGCTGAAACATGAACATCTTCTTCCAAATAAGATCTTACAATGGCCGTTAATTCTGAGTAATATTGTTTGTACTCGTCTTGTATTAAATATCTGGAATTCTCTAATCGCTTTAGTTCCAATAAAGCTCTGTCATATGGGGGTAGCAGTGCTTCTTTTTCTTCTTCTGTTAGCGGCTTTTTTCTAAAAACAAACCAATAAAGAAGTGCACCAACCAGTAAAAGCCCTAACAGAATCCATACTACTTTTTGCCAAAGACCTCCATACGATTTATCTACGATAATCATGGGCTTGATATCGAACATTTGTTGCGCTATGGTATCCACCGGTACCGTAGCCACACCAACTTTTAAAGAATCCGTAAAGAACAGGATGTCATTTATAGTTATTTTTTGCCTTGGCATTGTGTAAACCCCGGAATCAAATTGGGTTAGGGCATACGTTTTCTGTAACCGTATTTTGTTTTCCTTTTTTGTGCTATCTGTGGTAATTGCCTCTACCATTTCTAATGGAAAAAAGGTCTGTCCCTCCGGGAAAACAATTTGGGCGCTACTATCAGCTTCAACTGTAATCTGAAAGTTTATCTGTTCTCCTATTTTAATTTCGGTTCTATCTGGGGAAGAGGTAACTTTTGGGTTAACCTGGGCAAGGCCTTGGTGAACATAAATCAAAAGTAATACAACACCTGCCCGCCGTACTTTGCGAAGCAACAATTGTAATTTCTTTAGTTTATCTCCGATCATGTTCTTGTTATCTGCGTTTAAAATAGCCTAATAATTTTTTTACATAACTTTCATCTACTCTACAGCTTAATACTCCACATCCTGATTTTGCAAAAGTATCTTGAAAATAAGCTACCCTGTCTCTGTATTCTTGGGTGTAAGCCATCCTCACTTTTTTTGATTGTGTATTCACCAATTGCAAAGTTCCTGTTTCTGCATCCTGCATTTGTACCATGCCCAAATTAGGAATGGTTTCTTCTTTAGGATCAAAAATTCGGATCCCCGTAACATCGTGTTTTTTGCCTACTATACGGAGCGTCTGTTTATAGTCATCCGCAATAAAGTCCGAAAGCACAAAAACAATGGCTCTCTTCTTCATTACATTGGTTAAATATTTTAATGTGTGTGAAAGATTTGTCCTTTTGCTTTTCGGGGTAAATTCTAAAAGCTCTCTAATAATACGAAGCACATGGCTTTTCCCCTTTTTTGGCGGAATAAAAAGTTCTACCTGATCCGAAAACAAAAGCAAACCCACTTTATCATTATTCTGCATGGCAGAAAATGCCAAAGTAGCAGAGATTTCTACAATTATTTCTTTTTTAAAAGAATGGGTTGTACCAAAAAGTTCTGAGCCACTTATATCTACCACTAACATCATGGTAAGTTCCCGTTCTTCTTCAAATACTTTTACAAAAGGCTCATTATAACGTGCGGTAACATTCCAGTCAATACTTCTTACATCATCACCAAATTGGTATTGTCGCACTTCACTAAAGGTCATTCCCTTTCCTTTAAAAGTAGAGTGGTACTCCCCACCAAAAATATGGTCGGACAGACGCCGGGTCTTAATCTCAATTTTACGAACTTTTTTTAGTAATTCTTTGGTATCCATCTGATAAAGTAAACAGTTTTTAATAAGCAGTTTGAAGCACTAGTGCAATCAAAATTACCACTGCTGCCTATATCTGCTCACTGCCCACTTTTTAGGGCACTTCAATCTCATTTATAATCTTGTTGATTATTTCTTCTGAAGTTATATTTTCGGCCTCTGCCTCATACGTAATGCCTACCCTATGCCGAAGCACATCATGAACAACTGCTCTAACATCTTCAGGAATAACATAGCCACGTCGTTTTATAAAAGCATAGCATTTAGCTGCACTGGCAAGATTGATACTACCTCTTGGAGAAGCTCCAAAACTGATTAAGGGCTTTAAATTTTCCAGATTGTACTTTTCGGGATACCGTGTTGCAAATACAATGTCCAGAATGTATTTCTCAATCTTTTCATCCATATATACCTCACGTACTGCACTTTGCGCACTGAGAATTTGGTTAAGTGTTATAACCGGTTTTACATCTGCATAAGCGCCTTTTAAATTTTGCCTAATAATGAGTTGCTCCTCATTCATTTTGGGATAATCTATTACCGTTTTTAGCATAAAACGGTCTATTTGGGCTTCAGGTAGTGGATAGGTGCCTTCTTGTTCTACCGGGTTTTGCGTAGCCATTACAAGAAATGGCTTATCTAATATAAATGTTTCATCCCCTATGGTAACCTGTTTTTCCTGCATCGCTTCCAAAAGAGCAGATTGTACTTTAGCAGGCGCCCTATTAATCTCATCTGCAAGCACAAAATTTGCAAAAATAGGCCCTTTCTTTATAGAAAAATCATTCTCTTTCATGTTGTATATTAAAGTACCTACAACGTCTGCGGGTAAAAGATCAGGAGTAAACTGTATGCGGCTAAAACTGCCTTTAACAGCTTTTGCCAATGTATTGATGGCTAAAGTTTTTGCAAGGCCTGGCACACCTTCCAATAAAATATGGCCTTGTCCTAAAAGACCTATAAGCAATCGCTCAACCATATGTTTTTGGCCAACAATTACCTTATTCATCTCCAGTACTAATAAATCTATAAAAGCACTTTCCTGAGCAATTTTCTCATTTACGGCGCTAATATCTACTGTAGTATTTTGTTCCATATTAAATTTAAATTTTGGTACGCAAACATACACGTTTATAAAATGCATCGCAAATTGAAAATTTATTTAGTGATTGGCTGTTAATGATTGGTTAAAAGTTACCTTGAAGCCCAAGTTTTATGAAGGATTTAAGGGATTTATTTTTAATTTCACAAAC
>CAYTDS010000011.1:10868-19394 GCA_964436555.1 uncultured Flavobacteriaceae bacterium
CTTGAAGCCCAAGTTTTATGAAGGATTTAAGGGATTTATTTTTAATTTCACAAACAGAGCCAAATGAAAACTTCATTAACTAAAAAAGGGAAACAGCGTCCTCTATTAGGAACCTGAAGATTATTTTATTTTAAAAATACCAAGCACTAAGGAGCAGGATTTAAGTTTACCCTCCATATTAATTGGCAAACAAAGTTGAGTTTTAAAAAATTAAATAACATCTTATTTTGATATGATAAATGAAGATAAAAACTACGATTTTACAAGAAATAAAGAGATTCCAATTGCCTTGATTACAGGTGCAACAAGTGGTATTGGCCATGCCACAGCAAGACTTTTTGCGAAGCAAGGAATTAAGTTAATTTTATGCGGCAGAAGGAAAGAGCGGTTGGATAAAATTGAAACGGAACTTGGGTCACAAACGTCTGTTTTGACCTTGAATTTTGACATCCGTAACAGACAAGATGTTGATGCTGCAATAGAGTCATTACCGGAGTCATTTTCTAACATAAACATATTAATAAATAATGCCGGTAATGCTCATGGTTTGGACACCATTGATGAAGGAAATCCGGATGATTGGGATACTATGTTGGATATTAATGTAAAGGGTCTTCTTTATATTACCAAGGCAATTCTCCCCAAAATGATACTTCATAAATCTGGACATATAATAAATATTGGATCTACAGCAGGAAAGGAGGTATACCCTAAAGGCAATGTTTATTGTGCAAGCAAGCATGCAGTGGATGCTATAAATCAAGCAATGCGAATTGATTTGAATCAATACGGTATACGTGTAGGGGCTGTAAATCCCGGATTGGTAGAGACAGAGTTTAGTACTATTCGTTTTAAAGGAGACAGGGAGAAAGCAGCAAATGTCTATAAAGGCTTCAAGCCGTTAACCGCAGAGGATATTGCTGACATTATTTATTTCGTGATTTCGAGACCTTATCATGTAAATATTGCCGATTTAGTAGTGATGCCCACTGCTCAGGCTAATAGCGTTATTGTTAACAAACACCTATGATAAACAAACGCCTGTTAGTTAAAAATTTACTTGCCCATAATGATGAAAATAGTTTTTACGACAAAAAGCGACTTGTAGATATAGGGCAAAAAGAAGGTAAAGCAAAATTCTTAAAACATGTTTGCGCGCTTGCCAACAGCAACCCGATAAATAATTCTTTTATTGTTATAGGGATTGAGGATGAAGACAACAGGATTGTTGGAGTAGACTTTTTTGACGATAGCAAAATACAAAATTTAGTAAACGCCTATCTAGACAACCCTCCTTTCATTTCGTATGAGAATATTCCTTTTCCTCATTTACCAGATGGGAAAGTGGTTGGCCTAGTTACGATTAAATCTACCGGGAAGGTATGCTCTTTAAGAAAAAATATTTGGAAATATTATGGGGGAGCCGTTTTTTTTAGGGAAGGGAGCATTAGTTTGCCAAAAGCTTATGGAGTCGAGTTAAAGAATTACAATTCAGATGTGGTTGCTACAATTGAGCAAAATGCCAAAAACAATATTGAACTAACGCTGGATGGTGTCATAGATTTTATTAACCACAGGCATAAGAATTTGCAGAGCAATTATAAGGTGTTTAAGGAACAGTTTGTCCTCTGTTGGGCAGGAAACCTAAAAAAAGTAAAGAATGATGTTTACTACTCTCGCGTGGATATAGAACTTATTAATGAACAAGTTAAGTTGTTTTATTCTGCTCTGGATGAGATTACGGTTTCTTTTAATGAGGATTCTTTTACTACTATAGAGTATGTGCAACTAGGATTGGGGACACAGCAAAAATATTACCCATTAGAAAAGGTAATTATTACGTTTTTAGACAATGGCACATATCAAATTCACAGCGATTTAATATTTGAGCCACCGCAATATGATAAAAAGCCCTTGTATCATATATTAAATTCTAATAATGCAATTTTAAAAAAGCTAGCTAAAAACCTGCCTCTTGCACCGGCTGAGAAAGTAGATATTGAACTCCTTGCACATACCTATTTAATTTGTTATCTCAACGGTTTTGAAGAGGCTAAAGAATATATGGAAAATGCCAGAACATTACTTAAAAGTTATGACCTTCGGGTCTACCAATCCTTAAAAGAGGCGTTGCGAATCCTGAGAAAAGTAAAATACAATTAATTCAGTTGCAACCAAAAAGCTTGGTAGGCTTGGACATATAATTTCCCATCAGTTAGTGTAATTTCCCGCTTGGTAATAAGATCATAAAAGGTACTGGTTTTCTTCTCATCAGTAAGTGGCACATATTGTGCCTCATCACTTAAATTAGAGACCACCAAGATGCCTTTGCTTAAAGATGCTGTTCTTTCGTAAACCAAAATGTGCTGATTTGGAATTTTGTGTAAGATAAAATTATTTTTGTCGGCGAAAACAGGCGTTTTCTTTCTGATTGCTATGAGATTCTTTAAGGCATAAAAGAGTGTAGCCTGAGGAGATTCTTTTTTATCCAAATCGGCAACTACCCGCCAGTTTTGAAAAGGTCTGTTCACCCATCTGCTATCTTCTTTTTTGTTTTTGTCTTTTAAAAAAGCATAGTCATTTAGAGTGCCTAATTCGTCACCGGCGTAAATCATGGGAATACCACCGTAGGACAGAATAATACTATGTAACAAAACTATTTTGTCTATTGCCTGTTGCACTAACTCTAGATTTTGTTTCGTCAAGGCTTTTTCTAAACCCAGAAGAGATGCAGCACTTCCGGCTATTCTACCATCCCCATTTTTGGGATTGTACATAAAAACTAAACCTTTTGCTGGAGACCAATCCAAACCGCCACAATAATAATCCAACAAAAATCGGCGATGCTGCTGTGCATCCCAGCCAATTTCATAAAGGTATTGGTCTTCAAAGCCAAGGCCAATATCATCATGACAACGTATGTAATTTATCCATGTTGCTTCGTTTGGCTTTTTAGGTAAATTTTCTAGACTTTGAGTTAGCATTATTGTCTTTTTGGTGGCGATAGCATCCCATAACAATGCCATTAAGGTAGCGTTATAGGCAATTTCACATTCATTACCTTTTTGTATACCTTCCCCGAAATATTTAATTATTTCCGGAGGCGAAACTATTGCCTCTGCAAGGAATATAGTTCCGGGAGCAATCACCTGCAAACACATTCTAAAAAGTGAAATTAGCGTATGCGCCTCAGCTAGATTTTGTGATTGAGTCCCCAATTTTTTCCAAAGAAAAGCTAAGGCATCTAAACGAATTATATCAACTCCTGAATTGACCAATTTCAACAAATTATTAAGCATTTCAAGAAACACCTCAGGATTGGAATAATTTAAATCCCATTGGTAGCTATTAAAAACGGTCATTACCCAGCGTTGCATTTTTGGATCATAAGTAAAATTTCCCGGAGAGGTTTCGGGAAAAATTTCTGGAAGGGTCTGCTCATATTGATCCGGGATGCTCCTATCAGGATAGGTAAAATAATATTCTTGGTATTTTGGATCCCCTTTTTGCGCCTTTTTTGCCCATGAAAATTCATTAGAAGTATGGTTCACTACAAAATCCAGCATAAGGTACATTCTTTTGGAGCGCAGTTTTTTTGAGAGTTTAAGTAAATCTTCCTTGGTGCCAAATTGTTTATCTACCTCGTAATAATTGTTCACTGCATACCCTCCGTCATTCTCGCCTTTTGGTCTGGGGGTTATAGGCATTAGATGGAGTAAGTTAACACCTAATTTTTCCAGATAGGGAATTTTATCAGCAACCCCGTTAAGGTTTTTGTTGAAGTGGTTTACGTAGAGTTGCATCCCAACTATGGATTGGGATTGGTACCAATTCCCTTTCTTAATCCGTTCAATATCTTGTAATTGCAGTTCTTTTGGTCTTGTCTCGTGTAAAAAAGATAACAATTTAATTAATTTTTGAAACGCACTTGAATGAATTTCTTCAGGATAAATTTTGAAGAACAGTTCTTTTATTAAGGTTAGATTGGTTGCCAATCGGATTTCAAAAAGTAGTTGAAGGTTTTTGGCGTCTTTTGTTAAGGCAGATTTAGCCACTAATAAGCGGTGTAACTCGGCTTGGTTCATACGAAATTAATCTAATTGGTGTTGGTATGGCAAGGCTTCTATTGCCCCGAATTTTGTGGTTGTAATGGCACCTGCTTTATTGGCTACTGTAATCATTTCAACCAATAAATCAGTATTGATAAACAAATTTTCTATTTTTGTCAATGCTGAAATTTGCTTTAACAGACAGCCAATAAATGCATCTCCAGCTCCAGTGGTATCTACAGGAGTTACCACAATACTGGGAACGGTTTGTTTAAATTTTGAAGTGCTCACCAAGGTTCCAGCTTTTCCCAAAGTAATGGTAATGATTTTTGCTCCCATTAGATGAAGCGCATCACACGCCTCATTTAAATTGGTCTTACCAGAAATTAGTTCGGCTTCTTCCAGACTAAACTTGCAAAGAGCAGCCTCTCTTATGAAGGGAATGCATTTTTCTACAAATAGGGGCTCCTTATTTTTCCATAAATCACCACGGAAGTTCGGGTCAAAACTTATAAAGGCACCTTCGGAAACGGCATCGGAATAATAACGGGTGTAAGCGTCTTCCAACTTTCCTCCAAGTAGGGCAGTTGCCGCTCCAAAATGAATCATATTTCCTTTAAAAATTTTCTTCATTGAGGCGTCATAACTTAGTTTTTTATCGGCCCCTCTGCTGAATACAAAGTCGCGTTCCCCATCTTCCGCTAAAGACACAAAAGCCAAAGTGGTAAATGTTTTGGAACGCTGCGCGCTGGAAATGGTAACTCCGGAATCTTCTAAAACCTTAAGGAGAAAAGTACCAAAAGGATCTTCACCTACACAGCCAATAAAGGTACTTTTACCTCCTAGTTTAGCGATAGCACAAGCCACATTGGCTGGAGCTCCGCCTGCTTTCTTTGTAAATTGATATGCTTTGGATAAATCACTACCCTGTTTTTCAGCCACAAAATCAATTAAAAGCTCTCCTATGCAGAATATGTCCTTCATTGCCAACTTTGCTAAATTTGTCTAAAGTAAAAGTAAATAGTAAGTTTTTCCAAAATTTTATCTGAATTTAACCTGATGGTAGTTAAATTCAATAAAGAATCTACGATTTTTGTAGCATGAGAACATTGGTAATAGGGGATATACATTCTGGTTTAAGAGCTTTATTGCAGGTCATGGAAAGAGGTAAAGTTACCTCAAAGGACCATCTTATTTTTCTGGGGGATTATGTGGATGGATGGAGCGAGGCCGTAGAAACTGTCAATTTTTTAATTCACTTAAAATCAACCCATAAATGTACTTTTTTAAGGGGAAATCACGATGAACTATGTTGCGATTGGCTTATGGAAGCTAAAGACAATATACTGTGGGAAAAACACGGAGGTCTCGCATCTATGCGTTCCTATGCTTTAACCGATAACAAAACAAGGGAAAAGCATATTCAATTTTTCCAAGGGTTAAAAAATTATCATTTAGACACTCAGAACAGGCTTTTTATTCATGCTGGTTTTACAAATCTTAACGGGGTAGATTATGAGTACTTTTCAAAAACTTTTTATTGGGACAGAACCCTATGGGAAACTGCTCTGGCTCTTGACCCTACCATGTCTCTGGATGATATTTGGTATCCAAAAAGATTAACCTTGTACAGCGAAGTATACATTGGCCATACACCGGTAACCCGAATAGGTAAAACAGAGCCTTTCCAAGCAGCGGGCATATGGAATGTAGATACGGGAGCGGCCTTTAGAGGGCCTCTTTCGTTAATTGATGTTGATACCAAAGAAATTTGGCAAAGCGATCCGGTGCATTTGCTGTATCCGGGCGAAAATGGCAGAAATGTAAATTAACTGTTATTTGGGTTAAATTTTCAATATTATTGGGGATATTTGTATAAAATTAAAAGTATGTCTTCTAAAAACATTAGGATAGAAGTAATGAGGGCCATTGAGGGTAAGGTGGAAGGGTTTATGCAGTCTTATCTTATTCCTATTGATGAAATTTGGCAACCTACAGATTTTCTTCCAAATTCTCAAAATGATAATTTTTTTGACGAAGTACACCAATTGCGTGAAGAGGCTAAGGACTTGGGATATGATTTTTGGGTAACCATGGTGGCTGATACGATTACCGAAGAAGCTTTACCTACTTATGAATCTTGGTTAATGGATGTGGAAGGTATAGACCAGCATTCTGAAAATAAGAATGGATGGGCTAAATGGGTTCGTCATTGGACCGCCGAAGAAAACAGGCATGGGGATGTATTAAACAAGTATTTGTATTTGGCAGGACGTGTTAATATGAAAGAAATGGAAATTACCACGCAGCATCTTATCGCCGATGGTTTTGATATTGGAACCGATAGGGATCCCTATAAGAATTTTGTGTATACCTCTTTCCAAGAATTAGCTACAAACATATCCCATAAACGCGTGGGACAAATGGCTAAAAAGAGGGGAAATGCACTTTTGGGAAAGATGTGCACTATAATTGCCGGTGATGAAATGCGCCATCATTTAGCATATAGGGAGTTTGTAAAGACCATATTTGAACATGATCCCAGCCAAATGATGTTGGCTTTTGCAGATATGATGAAGAAAAAAATTGTAATGCCGGCTCATTTTCTTAGAGAATCAGGAGGAACTATAGGTGCGGCTTTTGAAACGTTTTCTAATTGTGCACAGCGCTTAGGAGTTTATACTGCACAGGATTATATAGATATTTTGAAGAAATTAAATGCCTATTGGGAGGTTGGGACCGTAAGAAGCTTAAATGATGAGGCGGAAAAAGCCAGGGATTATTTAATGAAACTTCCTGAACGTTTGGAACGTATCGCGGAACGAATGAAATTTCCGCAAGATCAGCACAAGTTTAAATGGGTTGAAGCAAATGGAGTAATTTAAAAAAAGCCGGTTCAAAAGAACCGGCTTTTTTATTAAAATTTCCCATGTTTATGTTCCTCCTGCCAAAGCGCAAGTTCTTTCCACTTGCCTTCATAACACATTCTAGCTTGCATTGGCCAGGAAGCGGGGTCATGTATTTTATAAGCCTCCCCTCCGGAATCCAATACTTCTTGGCATTTGGCAACGGCTGTTTCGGAGAGGTCTTTCCAAGTTTTTATACCATTGCCATTAAAAAGTTGCTCGATTTTTGGGCCAATACCCTCAATTACTTTTAAATCGTCTTGTTTTACTTTCTTACCTAAGGCCGTTAATGCCGCTTGTGCATTAAAGGGTACCAGCGCTGTAACCAGGTCAGCTTTTGGGTTGCTGATTTTTACCGACAATTTGGCTTGACAAGCCTCCAGATCTGCTTCCAACTTTGAATTTTTACCCTTTAACAAATCAAGTTCCGCAGAATTATCTATAGTGGCACTACTTCCTTTACCAATCAGGTATCCCAAGATCCCTGAAATAATCCCAACCAAAGCAGGGATAATCCAGCACCAGATATTTAAATTTTCAACATTCATCTTTTTTAATTTATGGTTAGTTTATTTGGTTTAAAGTAACAACTGTCCTTCTGTTTTTTGCTTTACCCTCTTTGGTGGCATTACTCGCAATGGGCAAATCCGGTCCTTTTGAGGAAACTGTAATTTTTGATTCGGAGATTCCGTTTTTAACTAAATAGGACTTTACAAAACCCGCTCGTTCTTGTCCCAGTTCAAGATTGGAATCCCTAGTACCAGTATTGTCTGTATGTCCAACGACATGGCAGGTTGCACCATCTATTTTATCCAGATACTTAGAAATATCTGCGACCATTTGCCGCTCATCAGGTGTTAGGTCAATGGACGCTTCACCGGTTTCAAAATAAAGGACCAAAGGGGCAGCATTAATTTTTTCATAAAGAGCCTTTAATTCGTCGGTCTCTTTGTCATTTCCCCCTGAAATTTCATAGGCAACAGGTCCTAAATACATATTCTCCTTGGGAACCATGTCATCTCTTACTTCTCCAAAAGTGTTAATCTGCGCGGGGGAGGTACCTTGGGCAACCAAATAGTTTTTGACTGCATTAGCTCTTGCAATTCCCAAATTTGGAAAGGCCGAGGTATTGGCCTCATCACTTGTATAATATCCCGTGATATTCAGGACTTTCCCTTTATTCTCAGAAAGAAAGGCCACTATTCCAGGAATGCCCGCGGTAACCGTTGATGGAACAGGTTCTAAAATAGTGTACGAGGAAATGTTGAAATTGAAGTTTTCACGGACATTGTACTTAAATGATCCATCAGTAAAAGCAAAAGGAAAAGAGGTGGCCTCCTCGATAATTGGAGCTACTTCCTTTATAGTGCCACTATTATCCGATACTTTACCGCACTCACTACAACAGGTATAGAAAAAATAAGACCCGACCAAAATGGTAATGAGAATTCCCAACAAATAAGTGGTAGTTTTTGTCATTAGGTATGGTTAGTTAACGTTAAGTATACGAATATATAAAAAAAATGCAAATCCATTGAAGATAAGCAAGTTAAAATAATCGACCATGTACA
>CAYTDS010000012.1:0-3406 GCA_964436555.1 uncultured Flavobacteriaceae bacterium
GGAAGCATGTAATAAGTGTATTCGACCATCATTTTCACGGGTAAGTATGCCCGTATGCGTAACATCTAATCCTTTAATCGTGGTACTTAATGCAATGATATCACCTGATTTTAGCAAATGCTCATTGGCCGCAATCTGATCTTGAGGTAAGATACAAATAGATTGGTTGTTCAGGTAGGCCTCTGAGGCCTGGATTTTTTGAAAATTTTCATTGTCCCTTAAATAGGGATATAGATCACGATGCGTACTCATAAAATTGATTTCTTTAGTGATCTCTATCCCGCCTACTTCTGAAGTAATGTCTTTTATTAACCCTTTCTTCTCATTATCGGCAATCCATTCTGTAAAATAATGCAGCCGGGAGGCATAACCGTTTAATTTCCCATCTTTATACCGAATGGTTTCAAGGGTTTTTGTAAAATCATCAAAATCAGTTTTCTCATTTTTTTGGAGTTGACCAAAAGCTAAAACGTTCTCTACAAAAGTCGTACAATCCAATCCCTGCAGATTGATTACCAAAGACTCTGTGTCCCCTATCTCAAGAGTTTTTGCTACATAGGGTATGTCTAAAAAGGTTTTTCCGATATCTACCAGGATAGAACCAATGTCTTTTCCTAAATTCAATTTTTCAAGCTGTTCTATTTTAGCTTCATAGGCTTCCCTATCGGTTGCAGAACAAATAATTTGCTGTGCAGCGCAAGGCAAAGTAGTAAAACAGACAAGCAATAGTAAAATTTTGGTTTTCATTTCAATGAAGATTTCTTCAAATTTAAGGATTTAATGTAAGTTTGGTTATAGATTTTGGCATACTATCTTATTGATACAAATTATCATTTTAGCAATCATGCCGTTTTAATCATCATCTTCATTCTCCGATTTATCGGTGGTTTTTAAATAAATCCGAGAATGCGCGAGGCTCTGGGGATAGTTTTGTTGTAAGTATACAATCAGTTTTTCCCGAACCAGCACCCTAAGGTCCCAGGCCGTAGGAGAATCTTTAGCGCTCATTAAAGCTCTTATTTCAACACTCTGTGGCTTGGATTCGGTTACTTGCAGGATATTTACTTTTCCATCCCACAATTCGGTACTATTTAGAATTTTAGTAAGTTCTTCCCGTAGTTTATCAAAAGGAACATTGTAATCTGTGTACAGAAAGACCGTTCCCAATATATCCGATGATGTTTTGGTCCAATTTTGAAAAGGGTGTTCAATAAAATAAGTAGTAGGTACAATTAATCGTCTCTTATCCCAAATATTCACCACAACATAGGTCAACGTAATCTCTTCAATGCGACCCCATTCCCCTTCGACAATGACCACATCATCTAGTTTTATGGGTTGTGCTATAGCAATCTGGATGCCCGCTAGAATATTCCCAATCATCTTTTGTGCGGAGAGTCCTATAATAAGACCTGCAACCCCGGCAGAGGCAAAAATACTGACTCCAATTTCGCGAATACCTTGAAAACTCATCAAAGCAATAGCAAGGGCAAAGATTATGACAATAACTACAGCAATGCGTTCTAATATATTAAATTGAGTATAAATTTTTCTCGCTTTCAGATTATCCGAAACATTTACATCATAGTTATTAATGATACTTTTTTTCACAATTTTCAAGCCCATAAGAATTAACCAGGTAACGGCTAAAATGAATAGCAAGGTGCTTGCTTTTTTAAATATTGCGGTATAATCCTCTAGTTGCAAAAGTTCATGTAATGATTTTAAGCGGATTAAGATGGAGAAGAAAAGTAGAAAAATGGGTTTTGCTGTTTGTTTAACAATGTCACGGGGCAGAATATAATTTGGGTTTTTACCATACTTTTTTAAAATGTAAATCGTGATAGCGTATAGGGCAATAAGAACACAAAAGGAGAGAATTACATAAATCAAAGATTGGTTTTCTGAGTTTTTTAATAGTGTTTCCATAACAACAATATGAATTTTCATGGTATTCCTTACAACTTACTAAAAAAGGGTTCAAGTGATGCTAAAACATGTATAAAATTTAAGTTAAGTGTCAAAGTATTTACATCTTTTACGGGTTACTAGGGGCACAAGTGTTATTTTTGCCAGTAAAAAAGAAAGCTACATGAAACGCCCATGGCCAAAGTGTTGTAGAACATACAAGGGCATGATTTTGGCGTTCCACCTGCCCGACAGTAAAGGTGGGTGTAATCACTAAAGGCAAAAAGGAAAAAGCACATGAAAGGAGTTTTATTAGTAAATCTGGGCTCTCCTGATAGTCCAACCCCTAAAGATGTAAAACCATATCTGGATGAATTTTTAATGGATCCAAGGGTTATTGATGTTCCCAACTGGCTCCGGAATATTTTGGTAAGGGGGATTATTCTACAAAGCAGACCAAAGAAATCAGCAAAGGCCTATGCGAAGATTTGGTGGGAGGAAGGATCACCTTTAATAGTGCTATCCAAGCGCTTTTCAGAGAAAGTTCGTCAGCGTACCACTATGCCTGTAGCTCTTGGAATGCGTTATGGCTCTATGACTATAAAAAAAGCATTGCATGAGTTAAAGAACAAAGGTGTGGATGAGGTACTTCTGGTACCCCTTTACCCACATTATGCTATGTCTTCCTTTGAAACCGTGGTGGTTAAGGTTATGGAAGATGCAACCCAGTTCTTTCCTGAAATAAAAATCACCACTTTACAGGCATTTTACAAAAACGACGAGTATATTAAAGTTTTAGCAGAGAGCATTTCAGATGGGCTCAGGGATTTTGATTACGATCATATTTTATTTTCATACCATGGAATTCCTGAGCGACATATTAGAAAATCTGATCCTACAAAATTTCATTGCAAAATTGACGGTAACTGCTGTTCTATAAATTCAGTTGCCCATAATACTTGCTATCGGCATCAGGTCTACGAAACTACAAATAGGGTCAAGGCTTATTTGGGATTACCCGAAAATAAGGTTAGCGTTTCTTTTCAATCGCGATTAGCAGGGGATCCTTGGTTAAAGCCTTATACCGATTATGAATTTGAACGTTTAGCGAAAGCAGGAAAAGAACGATTAGCCGTAATTACGCCGGCATTTGTGGCCGATTGTCTTGAAACGCTTGAGGAAATTGCGATGGAAGGAAAACATCAGTTCGAAGAAGCCGGCGGAAAATCATACAAACACATAGCATGTCTTAATGACAACGATTCTTGGGTAAGAGTGATGGCTAAATGGGTAAATGATTGGCAAGCTAAAGGAACTCTTCCGGCTTAATGGCAAACATCTCAGCAGATCAACTGGGAACAGAACCCATTGGGAAATTGCTTATAAAACAGGCTTTGCCTGCTTCTATAGGCATATTAGTGATGTCCCTCAATGTTCTTGTAGATTCCATTTTTGTTGGTAATTGGATAGGTTCTTTGGCCATTGCAGCCATAAATGT
>CAYTDS010000012.1:3506-14968 GCA_964436555.1 uncultured Flavobacteriaceae bacterium
ATGAACAATATTCTTTTTGGTTTGGGAGGTGAAGCTATGGTGGCTGTATATGCCATTATCGGAAGAATGCTCATGTTTGCTTTATTCCCTGTTTTTGGAGTTACACAAGGATTTTTGCCTATTGCAGGGTTTAATTATGGAGCCGAAAAATATGCTAGAGTTCGGGAATCGATTAAGACAGCCATTTTTTACGCCGCTGTTCTGGCGACCATAGTTTTTGTCGGACTAATGGTTTTTCCGGCAGAAATAACATCGCTTTTTCTTAGCAATAAATCCCATATATCGGAAGCTGATTTGGCCACCAATGCTTTTGTTTTAGAACACACTCCAAACGCTATGCGATGGGTTTTTGCCGCAACCCCGATCATCGCTTTGCAACTCATTGGGGCAGCTTATTTTCAGGCTGTTGGGAAGGCTGTCCCGGCCTTATTGCTCACCTTAACTCGACAAGGCTTCTTTTTTATACCACTTGTTATATTATTGCCAAAATTTATGGGTGAAATAGGAGTTTGGATCTCATTTCCTATTTCCGATGTGCTGGCTACTTTGGTTACCGGGTATTACTTAAGAAGTGAGATGAAAACAAAATTAAACCGGTAAATTTTACTTAGCCCACTTTTATATCTACTTTTATAAAGCCTATTTTATGATTTGATATGGGAGAATTTTACCACTATATAAAAGCATTACATCTCACTTTTGTGATAACCTGGTTTGCCGGGTTGTTTTATATTCCCCGTTTATTCATTTATCACATTGAGGCGGCACAACAACTTTCCCCTGAAAAGGAAATTCTAACCAAGCAATTAAAACTAATGACCAAACGCCTATGGTATATTATAACTTGGCCCTCAGCTATATTAGCTACATTGTTTGCAGTTTGGTTATTATTTTTAATGCCGGGTTGGTTGCAACAACCCTGGATGCATATAAAGCTTGGGTTCGTAGTTCTTTTAATTCTTTATCATCTCAAGAATCATCAATTCTTTAAACAGTTGCAGAAAGATGATATAAGACATACCTCTAGTTTTATGCGAATTTGGAATGAAGGGGCTACCTTGATTCTTTTCGCTATTATCTTTTTAGTCATATTAAAAAATACGCTAGGCTGGATTTTCGGTGTAATTGGAATTATTGGCCTCGGCGCTTTTTTAATGATTGGAATAAAAGTGTATAAGCGATTCAGGGAGAAGAACCCTGATGCATGATTTTTGTAAAGCTGATCTTTTTTGAATTTCCTGTAATTAAATATTGTTTGAATTGAGAAATCCCATATGGCTTGATAATTGTTATCTTTAAAATTAAAAAGGTAGCATTTGTTTAAAAAGATTTCACTTCGATTCCGAATTTTTATATCCATGATTTTGTTGGTGGTTATAGCATCTGTTTTAATAGTTGCAGTTGCTATTTATCAATATAGCGAGCAATCTAAGGACTATCACGAGGATAGGCTAAGTAAAAAGGAAGAACAACTAAAATTAAGTATTGCTTATGTATTTCAGAAGACTACTTATCCTATAATAACTGAAAATTTAGAACTTATATTTTTAGATGAAATTTATCAAATTGCAGATGTACATAATGTAAATTTTAATATTTATGATTTGGAAGGGCAACTGATAAAGGGATCTCGTCCAAAGTTTGGTAATGATTCCGTCTCTATTTGCTTAAGTCCGGAAGTTCTTAATAATTTGGCCTTAAGCCCCACTAGACGTTACATTGAGAAACAGTCGGCTCTTGGAGACAAATATCAGGCCTCCTATACCTATATCATGGATCCAAAATTTAAACCTATAGGGATATTGAACCTGCCGTATTTTGAGGATAACTCATTCAATGACATGGAGTTAAGAAGTTTTTTATTTCGCTTAGGGGCTGTATATTTTTTAATGTTAATCATGGCCATTGCCCTTGCCTATTTAATTTCGAAATATGTTACACGTTCGCTGCAAACAATTTCTGATAAGATGGAAAGGACCAACCTTGGCATGCGCAATGAGAAGATAATTATTGAAAACCCGTCTCAGGAAATAGGAAAATTAATAGATTCTTACAATGGCATGATTGAAGAACTTGAGCAAAGTGCAATTCGATTAGCACGTAGTGAGCGTGAACAGGCTTGGCGAGAAATGGCGAAACAGGTAGCACATGAAATAAAAAATCCATTAACACCAATGCGATTAAGTGTCCAGAGTTTTGAGCGAAATTTTAATCCCACAGATCCCAATAGTAAAACTAAGATATCAGAATTTTCAAAAACCCTGATACAGCAGATAGATACTATGAGTAATATAGCTTCTGCTTTTTCTAATTTTGCCAATATGCCCGCCCAGCAAAAAGAGACCCTAAACGTAGTTCAAGTGGTGAAGCTGGCGCTAGACATCTTTACTGAAGAGTTTATCTATTTTTTGGCAGAAGAAGAAGAAATAATTGCAAAAATAGACAGAACCCAACTCATAAGAGTAATTACGAATTTGGTTAAAAACGCCATTCAAGCAATTCCCGAAGTAGAAGACCCTAAAATAGTGGTTTCTGTCGTCGCCGATGTAAGCTCAATAAGAATAATAGTTACCGATAATGGTATTGGTATAGATGACAGCCTAAAGGAAAAGATATTTGAACCAAAATTCACTACTAAAACGAGCGGTATGGGGCTGGGGTTAGGTATGGTAAAGAACATTGTGGAAACTTATGGTGGTACAATAAGTTTAACCTCTCAATTGGGAAAGGGAACCATCTTTACAGTAAACTTTCCAAGAGAAATAGAATAAAAATCAATATGTAAATTAGAAAATAGTTACTATGAATTACGAAAATATTTCAGTAGAGGAAGATGGACCATTGGCTCTGATTACAGTAAACCGCCCCAACAAGTTAAATGCTTTGAACAAAGTAACAATTGAAGAGTTACATGACGCCTTTAAAGTATTTGATATAAAAAAAAACATACGAGTAATTATAGTTACCGGCAGTGGAAACAAAGCATTTATAGCAGGAGCGGATATTTCAGAGTTTGCTCATTTTTCTGCAGAAGAAGGCACCATGTTAGCAGCTAAAGGACAAGAACTACTATTTAACTTGGTAGAGAATCTTTCAAAACCAGTGATAGCAGCAATTAATGGTTTTGCCCTAGGAGGAGGATTAGAGTTGGCTATGGCTTGTCACTTTAGAATAGCCAGCCATAATGCAAAAATGGGATTACCGGAAGTTTCTTTGGGGTTAATTCCGGGCTATGGTGGCACACAAAGGTTACCTCAGTTAATAGGAAAAGGTAGGGCAATGGAGCTTATATTGTCAGCAGGAATGATAGATGCTGAAAGAGCTATGGAATATGGTTTAGTTAATCATTTTACTGCTCAGGAGGAGCTGCTTCCATATTGCAAGAAAATTGCGGCTAGAATAGCGAATAATTCTCCAGTTGCAATTTCTTATGCAATAAAAGCAGTAAATGCTGGTTTTAACAATGATATAAATGGATTTGAAACCGAAATTGACGCTTTTGGGACTTGTTTTGGCACCTCGGATTTTAAGGAGGGAACCTCAGCTTTTTTAGAAAAAAGAAAAGCAAATTTCAGAGGAGTCTAATTGAAGTTTTTCTTAAAAACCTTTTTATGAATTTTAGAAATAATTTGCTCATAGCATTTTTTATATTGAACTTAGGCATTACTACAGGCCAGGAATTTACAGCCAAATATAGTTTCGGCGAAAAATATGATGATCGCTATAAATATTCAAACCTTTTGGCTATCTCAGATGACGGCTTTGGGGGGTCTATCCTTGTAAGAGCTTATTACACAGGGGTAATATTATCGCCCAAAGGCTATTTTATTGAGCATTACAATGAAAACTTAGAATTAATTGCAGATTATAACTATAAGCTTAAGAGCACTAATTTTATAGATGCGTTTGTGAAGAACGGACAGCTACATCTGTTATTTTTAGAATACAATATAGCAAAGCAAGCTTATGATTATATAGTACACAGGGCTCCGGTTGTTAATTTTAACTTTACTTCCCAAACCTTACTTTCAATTCCTTCTGTAGAAGTTGCTAACGCCCTTAATAAAAATTATTATAACAGGGATTTTGGCTCAGGATTCTCAACCGCGGTACTTTTTAATGATGACAAAACGGCCTTTACCATAAGTGCTCATTTTAAGAAAGGAAAGGATAATAAGCATTTTATATTTTTGTATGACACCTCATTAAATAAATTAATGGAGCACGATTTTTCGGCCGAGGTAGAAGAAAAGAATTATGCGTTTGAAAAAATGGTGACTTCAAAAAATTATGACAAGGCTTACATAGTTGGGAAGGCCTACTTTAAGCAGCAGCGCTTTGGAGCTACAGAAAGAAGATTTCAATATGAGCTTATACAACTATCGGGGAATGGTTTAAGAACACAAGTTTTTGATGATTCAGGTAAATATTCTGAAGCATTAGTTCCAGTTCTTACAGAAGACAGATTAATTTGCGTTGGATTCTACTCAGATCGAAGGGACAATCGCTTTAACGGCCTCGGTTATTTCGATTTGGATCCAATTACTTTAGCATTTAAAGCAAAAAAATATAATCCGTTTTCGCAACAATTTATGGCCGATAAGTTTGGTAAAGAAGATGACCGAGATATAAATAACCTAGTTTTTAAGAATGTTACTCTTACCTCAGATAAAACAATTTTATTTAATGCCGAAGAATACTTTGTAACCTCTAGTATACAGCAGGATGCCAGCGGTTCCCGATTGAGGATTGAAAGATATCATTACAATGATATGATAAGCGCAAAACTAGATGATAATGGGGATATGGTGTGGGCAAGAAATATTAACAAATCGGAAGTAACACAAGGTGATGGGGCCTATGCGTCTTATAGCTCCTACACTAAAGGAAACAACACTTATTTTTTTATAAGCACGGCGAGTGATAATCCACAGCAATTAAGCAATGAGCGAATTGTTTTTAAACAAGGTTTGGGACGTAATAGAAATGTTTTTTTAATACGACTTGATGAAAAAGGTGATTTGAGTTATGAAAAAATAATAGATGACAGCGAAGCTCGTTTACCTTTGATGGTTTCAATGCCATTAGCTAATAGTAAGAACAACAGCATGCTTTTCTATGCCAAACGCGGCTCTAAAAAGCAGTTGGTACGGGTTAATCTGTAAGGCGAATTTAAAACCTTTTTTTTAGAAATATAGGACTTCAAGTGGTATACCATGTTTCGAATCTAATTTTGTCTTTCCTTTTTTAACTGGGTTTCTAAATAATCTTTTAACATTTGCAACATTAAAAATCTGTAAAAATTCCATAAATTTGGAATAAATCCATATTTTGAAAAAGCACGATATTATAAAAGGAAGAGGGGCTCAACAAAATACACCAAACAAGTTTCTTCAGTATATCTACGAAGCTAGAGAAGACTTCTTAGAATTCTGTAAAGTTGAAGGGGAGGAGACAGACAAAAACAAGACACAGTATATTCCAGTATTTCCCAAAACTATTGTAAATAGAGTAAATAGTCCGGATGTAGGAATGGCATACTCTATGAATCCGTATCAGGGATGTGAACATGGTTGCATCTATTGTTATGCCAGAAATAGCCATGAATATTGGGGATATAGTGCTGGACTAGATTTTGAGCGAAAGATTTTAATCAAGGAAGATGCTCCAAGATTACTTGAAGAAAAATTACAATCCAAGAGCTGGACGGTTAATACTATTGTGCTCTCCGGAAACACGGATTGCTATCAGCCTGCTGAGAAACAATTTAAGATTACGCATAAGTGTTTGGAAATTTTTTTAAAATACAAGCATCCTGTCGGTATAATTACCAAAAACGCCCTTATTTTGAGAGACTTGGAAATTCTTAAACAATTAGCGGCGGATAATTTGATAGGGGTTAATATGTCCGTCACCTCACTTTCGGAAGAAACCAGACGTATTTTGGAACCAAGAACGGCAGCTATAAAAAAGCGATTGGAGACTATTCGAATTTTATCAGAGCATAACATTCCGGTAAATGCTATGCTGGCTCCAATTATACCAGGTATAAATAGTCACGAAATTATGAATTTGGCCAAAGCCGTTTCTGAAAATGGCGCCCTCTCAATGGCATTTACCATAGTGCGTCTTAATGGAGCAATAGGGCAAATATTTTCGGATTGGATTAGGAAAACTCTTCCTGATAGTGCAGATAAAGTATTAAATCATATTAGAGCGTGTCATAATGGAACGCTCAATGATAGTAGATTTGGTGTAAGAAGTAAAGGAGACGGTAAAATAGCCCAACACATTCATGATATGTTCGGCATTGCCAAAAATACTTACTTTAAAAATAAAACCTTTCCAAAATTAAATACACAATTGTATGAAGCTGCCAAAGGAGGTCAATTAAAGCTTTTTTGAGCAGTTTAAATCCTTGGTTTCGCGCTTTTATAGAATGTTTTATATTAGACTAATTCCCAACCCTTTCGGTATGTGCCTTTAACCCATTCGTTCGCTTTTTCGTAATTGGTGACTTTCATATTTTCACCATCCCAAAGTAACTTTCGTCTCCCAGGGGTATCATAAGGATCCCAGTCGCCTACCTTTTTTCCCGGTTTAAGTTCTTTATACTGATAAGCTTTAATGGCCAAATTACCCATTAACACTGCTTCCGTTAATGGTCCTGATTTTTCAAAATCAGAAGAGGTGGCTACGCCACTTAAACACCCATCAACAAAGTTTTTTTGGTGCCCGGAAATAGCACCTTCAATACGTGTAAGATAGGGTTTTGGAGGGTTGAAAAACTCCATATTCTCTGAGGGTAATAAGCGTGCATTTTGCGAGTAGGTGTCGCATATCAAAGTTCCTCGCGAACCATAAAAAATAGTACCTCCGCCGGAATCACCTATGGTTTCACCATCTTTTAATTCATCGGGCAAGTCGGGCTTTATGCCACCATCATACCAATTCAGAGCTATATCGCCATGGGCTTCAGTATTAAACTTTAAACGCACAATGGAAGAAGGAGGGCAAGAAGCACTAAAATCACCTTCAACAAAATCTCCTACCCACACTGTGGTGCAACTAGCTTCTGCTTCCGTAGGGTATCCTAAATCCAGTACACCAAAAGGGGTTTCCATAATATGGCAGCCCATATCTCCCAGTGCTCCGGTGCCAAAATCCCACCACCCTCGCCATTTAAAGGGCAAATAGGCTTCATTGTAGTTCCTCATTGCTGCGGGTCCCAGCCATTGGTCCCAGTCAAGTTGTTTGGGCACAGCTTGTTTTGCGGTGGGAATCGCCACTCCTTGAGGCCATACTGGTCTGTTAGTCCAACAATCCACTTTATGAACTTTTCCGATGATTCCGGATTGTATCCATTCTTTGGCTTGCCTACTTCCGTCACTAGACGCACCTTGATTACCCATTTGGGTTACAATTCCCTGCTCTTTCGCCACATTGGTCAGCAAACGGGCTTCATAAATATTGTGCGTTAAAGGCTTTTCAATATAGGCATGTTTCTTGGCGCGCATAAACGGCAGGGCAATAGTTGCATGGGTGTGGTCTGGTGTAGCTACCATAATAGCATCAATTTCACCTAGGTGCTTGTCATAAACTTTCCTAAAGTCTTTGTAACGCGCGGCTTGTGGATACAATTTATATGTTTCGGCTGCTCTTCTATCATCCACATCACAAAGCGCAACAAATTTAACTTTTTTGGTTTCGTCTAAACCTTTTATCACGCCAGCACCACGGCCGCCAACACCGAATGCAGCTATATAAAGTGTATCGCTTGGAGGCACATGGGTTTTCCCCATTACAAAACTGGGAACAATAGAAAAAGCGGCAGAGGATGCAGCTACATTTTTAATGAATTTTCTTCTTTGCATTTTTGGTTGTAGTATTGTAATTAAGTCATCAATATACAAAAAATAAGTAAAGTTTATTGATGAATCCCTAATGTGAGAATAAAATCGGGAAACTTCTACAATTCATCACTATCTCCCCATTCTTTGTAAAATTGATCCAAGTAAAGTTGCATAAATTGATGCCTTTCTTCTGCTAATTGGCTACCGGTTTTTGTGTTCATTGTATTCCTTAGAAGTAATAGCTTTTCATAAAAATGATTCAGGGTTGGTGCTTTAGAGGAAGTATACTCTTCTTTGGTCATTTTTAGATTAGGCTTAATATCAGGATTGTAAAGTTCCCTGTTTTTGAAACCGCCATAGTTAAACGCCCGTGCAATCCCGATGGCACCAATAGCATCTAAACGATCTGCGTCTTGTACAATTTGCAACTCCAAAGAAGTAAATTGGGTACTTTGACTTCCTTCTTTTAAGCTGGATTTAAAGGAAATATTTTCAATAATTTCAACCACATGTGAGCTGATTTTCTCATCTATTTCAAGAGAATTAAGAAAATTCTTAGCTACCAGCGGACCAATAGTTTCATCTCCATTGTGAAACTTTGCATCTGCTATATCATGCAATAATGCGCCGAGGCTTACTATGAGTAAGTTTGCATCTTCTTCTTTAGCAATTAATAAGCTATTTTTAAAAACCCGTTGAACATGAAACCAGTCATGGCCTCCTTCGGCTCCGGTCAAAGTTTTTTTAACAAAGATTTTAGTTTTTTCTATGATTTGATCAGGTGTCATAAAAACGAATTTACTCCTGAAACTATTTGTTGTTCTACTCTTGTAATTAATTGATCTAAATCTCCTTTGTTATTTAATGGTGGGTGAACGTCAAAAGTAATGTGATTTCCTATACCATATGGGAATTTACCATAACATAGCATTTTCCATGAATTGTTAATACTTATCGGCACAATTAGGGCAGAAGGCGCATTTTTCATTAAAGTCTTAAGCCCGGTAGTTTGAAATTTTTTCGGAATGCCAGTTCTACTGCGGGTACCTTCAGGGAATATAACAGCACTTCGGTTATTGGCCTCAATGTATTTTCCTAATTTACCAATCTCGCTGATGGCCTGCTTACCATCATTTCTATCAATTAAAACAGAACCACCATGCCGAAGATTAAAAGAGACGCTTGGAATACCTTTTCCAAGCTCTTTCTTGCTTACAAACTTTGGGTGATAGTCGCGCATAAACCAGATTAAGGGTGGAATGTCATTCATGCTTTGGTGATTTGCTACCAGAATCAAAGGTTTATTTTCGGGAAGTTCTTGATTGTTTCTAAAAGTATAGCGCGTACCCAAAATATGGGTACATCTTAGCAAGCATAAATTAAGGATACTAACACTTTTCTTATGCGCATTATATCCAAAAGTATTTAGAAGAAACCATTGTATGGGATGGAAAAACAAGAGTGCCAGCCCAAAAAAAACAAAATAAATAACGGTCAGCGGATATGCCAATAGTTTTCGCATAGCACAAAAATAAAAAAACCGCTTCTTACGAACGGTTTTTTCCTAAAGCTTTTATACATTTCTGTTATGGAAATGGCATTAACAAAATTCTTGATATGCCTCAATTAAATTTTCGGCAATCACTTGTGCTGGCCTTCCTTCAATATGATGGCGTTCAATCATATGTACCAGTTCACCATTTTTGAATAAGGCCATGCTCGGAGATGAAGGGGGGAAAGGCACCATTAAATTCCGTGCAGCGTTTACCGCTTCAATATCCATACCGGCAAAAACAGTTACCAAATGGTCGGGCTTTTTATTACTTTGGAGGCTCATTTTGGCCGCAGGTCTTGCATTTGCCGCTGCGCAACCACATACCGAATTCACAACTACAAGTGTAGTGCCTTCTTGATTAATTGCATTTTCTACAGCTTCAGCTGTATATAATTCTTTAAACCCGGCAGAGCTTAAATCTTGTCTCATGGGTTTAACAAGTTCTGGAGGATACATCATCTTTTTAGATTAAGAAAATAATAGTTCAAAGATAACTATTTTAGGACAGTTTGTCCTCATACCTTAACTTTTCCTTTGGCTTTCTTTTAAGAGGTAAAATTATATCTTTGAGAAAATTTTGAATAGAAATGATTAAGTGGGTGGCTGCTGTATTGGGTTTTTTTCTTTTTCGCTATCCTGGTGCCTTAGTAGGGTTTATAATAGGGAGTTTTATTGATAATTTTAGTGCTGGAAACCGATCCGGAGGCATGTTCCAGCAGCACGTTTCTCCGGCGGATTTTGAGTTAAATTTACTGTCGCTTTGCTCTATTGTGATTAAGGCTGATGGAAATGTGAATCAGCGTGAAATGGATTATGTCCAACAATATTTTGTTAGCACTTATGGCAAGGATAAGGCAAATGCAATTTTTAGAACATTTAATCAGGTAATTAAGAAAAGGGAGATTTCCGCCGAGAAAATTTGCAGTTATTTAAACCAGCGTACTGGCTATGGAGTTCGTTTGCAGTTATTACATTTTTTATTTGGAATTGCACAAGCAGATGGATCTGTAAGTATCCCTGAAATTGATAAAATAAAGGAGATTGCAGGGTACCTCCGAATTGGGCTAAGTGATTTTGAAAGCATAAAGGCTATGTTCATTAAATCGGCCAATAATGCATATAAAATACTAGAGATAGATAAGAATGTGTCTGACGATGAAGTAAAGAAAGCCTACAGGACAATGGCCAAAAAGTACCACCCGGACAGGGTTAATACTGAAAATGAAGCTATTAAGAAGGGAGCAGAAGAAAAATTTAAGGAAGTTCAACGAGCATACGAAGAGATTCAAAGAGAAAGAGGCATCTAAATAAGCTGTAAAGGGTATAAACATGAATAGTATATTTTTATCTAACTAAATTTACGGATGGATAATTTCTGGTTTTACACTCAATTAGGGCTTAGCCATGTTCTTGATACAGGCGCCTATGACCACATTTTATTTTTAGCGGCATTGGCCGCACCTTTCACTTATAAAAGCTGGAAGAAGATTGTGATTTTGGCAACTATTTTTACAATCGCTCATTGCACATCCTTGTCGTTATCCGCCTATGGGTTGGTTACTGTCAATGCTACTTGGATAGAGTTTCTTATTCCTGTTACCATATTATTTACGGCTTTATTCAATTTATACCATTCCAAAAAAGATTTGGATCAGAGGAATATGGTCATACATAGCGCTGCAACAACTTTTTTTGGCTTAATTCATGGCTTCGGATTTTCCAATTTCTTTAGAATGTTAATGGCAGAAGAAGATGAAAAACTTTCACCTTTGTTAGGTTTCGCAACTGGAATTGAGATAGCACAAGTTTTAGTTATTCTTTGTGTATTATTGCTGGCTTATCTGTTTTACTCTTTAAATTTAAAAAAGTGGCTTTTCACAGCAATACTTTCTCTTTTAATCATTATAGTTACAATACCCTTACTTGTCAATACGTTTCCTTGGTAAATGTTTCACTTAAAATTAACCATTTTCGGTTGTAGCGCTTTGGTAAAGCAGGTATCTTAGCTTTAAATTCACAACACTCTAAAGTAGATACTACTCTACTGTTTATTC
>CAYTDS010000012.1:15068-19188 GCA_964436555.1 uncultured Flavobacteriaceae bacterium
GGAGCAACTCTTTATATTACACTGTCACCTTGCCGAGAATGTAGCAAACTAATTCATCAATCTGGCATAAAACGTGTGGTGTACCAAAAAGCCTATAAAGATGGCTCTGGTCTAGAATTTTTAGAAAGAGCTGGTGTAACATTACAACATCTACCGAATATTGACAATGAGCATTAAATATAATGTAACCTAATGAGCAAAAGAAATATCTATATATGGCCAACAATACTTGCAATGGCGCTTGCCTTGGGTATCTTTATTGGAGGCAAACTAAGTTTTAATCATTCTCCTGAAAAACTTTTCACCACAAATTCTAAAAAAGACAAATTGAATCGGCTTATTGATTACATTGACTATGAATATGTTGATGAAATCAACACAGACAGTATTGTAGATGTAGCAGTAAATAATATTTTAGATAAACTAGATCCACATTCGGTTTATATTCCAAAACGTGAAATGACCAAGGTTTCTGAAAATATGAAAGGTGATTTTGTAGGAATTGGGGTTAATTTTTACATGTATAGGGATACCATTTCTATTATAAAAACCATAGAAAATGGGCCTAGTTTTCTAAAAGGGTTACAACCTGGTGACCGGATACTCCTGTCCGACAAAGATACTTTGTTTGGAAAAGGGCTTCCCAGTGAAGAAATAGTAAATAGGCTTAAGGGAAAACAAGGAACATTTGTGAATCTTTTGGTTTACAGAAAAGAAGAAAAAAAGAAGTTTACAGTTGCAGTTAAACGGGATGTTGTACCCATAAAAAGTGTTGATGCTTTTTTTATGCTCACCCCGGATATGGGCTATATAAAGATTAACAGGTTTGCGGAATCTACCTTTAAAGAATTTAAAACAGCGCTTAGTTATTTACAAAAACAAGGTGCTCAAAAACTTACACTGGATTTGCGGGATAATCCGGGAGGTTATTTAGGCGTTGCTGAACAAATTGCAGATGAGTTTTTGCAGAATGAAAAACTTATTTTATTTACTAAAAATAAAAAAGGAGAAATAGAAAAAATATACGCAACAAAAAAGGGCGATTTTGAAGATAAACCCATATTTGTTCTTATAAATGAACGCTCAGCCTCTGCAAGTGAAATTATAGCCGGGGCTTTGCAAGATAACGACATAGGAACCATTGTAGGGAGAAGATCTTTTGGAAAAGGACTGGTACAGCGAGAAATGGAGTTAGGCGACGGCTCCTCAATAAGACTTACGGTATCTCGTTATTACACCCCAACTGGAAGGTCTATTCAAAGATCTTACGAAAATGGCAGTAAAGATTATTATCAGAAATTTACGGATAGATACCTTAATGGAGAGTTAATTTCGGTAGATAGTATTAAAGTTGCCGACTCCCTAAAGTTTACAACGCCAAAGGGAAAAATAGTTTACGGTGGAGGTGGTATTATTCCGGATGTTTTTGTACCCATTGGCAATAACGAAGAAGAAGTTATTGAAAGTGAGCAATATCTACGGTTTTTGTCATACTTTATTTTTGAACATTTAGATAAGAATAGGGGCATTTATAAATCCTATTCTAAAGAAGAGTTTATTAATAATTTTAGGGTAGATGATATTTTGTTTGAAAACTTTATTGATAAAATAATTGATAGAAATGTAAAAATGGATTTCTATGCTTTTGAAGATAAGATTAAGTTATTCATGAAAGCTGCCCTTTCTGAGCAACTTTACGATGCAAATACTTCTGCCAAAATAAAAAGCGCCAGTGATGGGATGTTAAATGCGGTCTTAAAACTAGACAGTATTGCAATTCCATGAAAATGGAATAGAAAAAAGGAAATAATCCAAATTAGTTCTGATCTATTTTACGTTTAATTTTCTTGGAGGTAATGAAGATTAACAAAAGCACTATAGTGCATAAAGAAGCCAATATTCCAATTAATGCAATAGTACTGTTGCCTTCCAGTGGACTCTCAAAGTTTACAATAGTTACATTGTAAGCAATAAGCATTAGGGCTAAGAACATTAGTATAAGATAGGGTATGTTTTTCATAGAATTGGTGTTATAAATGAAGGTGTCTTTTTTTATAAGAAGAGTTGATGAATGTTAGTAGCAAATAATTTTACGGCTATGGCCAATAAAATTACACCAAAAACTTTTCGGATAACATTAATGCCTGCTTTTCCTAAGACCTTTTCAATCTTTTTAGAAGACTTCAAAACAATATAAACAAAAATAACATTGACAATAATTGCCACTATAATATTTTCTACATGGTATTCTGCCCTCAACGAAAGGAGAGCGGTCATAGTACCGGCCCCTGCAATTAATGGAAAGGCAATAGGTACTATAGATGCACTTTCTGGTTCGTCATCGCGGTAAAGCGTAATGCCCAATATCATTTCCAATGCAAGGAAAAATAGTATAAAGGAGCCTGCGACAGCAAAAGAATTAACATCAATACCAATTAATTTTAAAATCTCTTCCCCTACAAATAAAAATGCAACCATAATACAAGCCGATACAATGGATGCTTTGCCGGACTGAATGTGCCCAACTTTGTTACGTAAATTAATTATAATAGGAACACTACCAACAATATCTATTATGGCAAAAAGAATCATACTTGCAGTTGCGATTTCTTTAAAGTTGAAATTTAAATCCATGACTTATAAAATTCCGGCAAAATTACGTTTAAAAATGGCTCTGAGAGTTCAAGACATTATAATTTTGGGATACTTTTAATAAAGTATATTTGCAAAAGAATTTGGCATATGTTTCAAATAGGAAAAATAATTGTTTCCGAGGAAATCATTGAGAAGAATTTTGTTTGTAATCTCAATGCCTGTAAAGGAGCGTGTTGTGTAGATGGTGACGCTGGAGCACCTCTTGAAGAGCGGGAAACAGAGATATTGGTAGATATTTACCGTGATGTAAAACCATTTTTAAGACAGGAAGGTATTGCGGCTATAGAGGAGCAGGGGGCTTTTGTAAAGGGAGAGGACGGGGAATGGGAAACTCCACTTGTAAACGGAAGTGAGTGTGCTTATGTCGTTTATTCAGATAGAGGGATTGTGAAGTGTGGTTTAGAAGAGGCCTATAATAATGGAATTACAAAGTGGAAAAAGCCTGTTTCTTGTCACCTTTATCCTATCCGAATTAGAGCGTATACGGAACTTATTGCTGTAAATTACCATAAGTGGCATATTTGCAATCCTGCTTGTGTCTTAGGACAAGAATTACAAGTTCCAGTTTATAAGTTTGTGAAGGATGCCTTAATTCGAAAATTTGGAAAAAAATGGTACGCAGAACTGGAACAAGTAGCAAAGGAACATACTAAATTGTAGGAATATGGAGAATCACTGTGGTTCCGCTGGCCAGCTGATGTTCATCAAACAAATCCAGTATTTCAACATTAAAGGAGTTTTGGTAATCTTTAGAGAAGTTCGCCAACCGTTCTTTTGTAATGTCTATTCCTATAGATTTTCGTTTTAACACTTTACTTTCTTTGATTCTTTCGGCGACTTCCCTACCAATACCATTATCTGTAATGGAAATATTTATGAAACCATTTTTTCCACGATACACATGTAAATTAATCCTTTTTTCACCTTCTTTGGAGGATAGCCCGTGCCAAAGAGCATTTTCGAGAAAGGGCTGTAGAATTAAAGAAGGAATCTTCACATTGTGAGGCAGAATGTCCTCAGCTACGGAAATTTCAAATTTTATCTCATTGGAAAAGCGAATGTTTTCAATGTTCATGTAAAGTTCAACAGTTTCCAATTCCTCTGCCAATGATATTTCTTTTAAGGAAGAAGCTTCCAGTATTTTGCGCACGAGTTTGGAAAACTTATTTAGGTAATGAACTGCATTTTTTTGTTCGTTGTTTATAATATAGAGCTTTATGGAATTTAATGAATTGAAAAGAAAGTGAGGATTCATTTGACTACGAAGCATAGTCTGCTCCAGAGTAAGCATTTTCTTTTCATTCTTTAACTGATTCTGGCGGTATAAAATATAGAGGATGAATCCAAATAAACACAGTGCTAATCCAACAACAATAATGGTGTTCTGATTTTTGCGTAGCCTTAGCTTAACAATTTCATTTTCTTTGGCAAGCACGGCAATTTGATTATTCTTTTTTTCGGAGTC